>LVBN01000128.1 GCA_001603165.1 Spirochaetales bacterium Spiro_12 | reverse complement strand
CGCTTTCCCTATAATGCGCAGTCATAAGCCGAGCGGCTTAGAATACTCTGCCTGCTCCACGGTAATCTCCGAATGATTGAGCACGATAATGGTGGGGCTGTCGCCTTGGGATGAGTCGATAGCGTCACAGCTTGCATCAACGTTCTGGATAGCTAAAGGCAAAAAGCTTATACCGGGAAATTTCGGGATTAGATCCTCGTCCACATTAATCTGCACGACGCAGCGAAAGGCGTCCTGACGTCCGAAGAAAAAATCCGTATAAGCGCTTTTAACCTCAGGATCGACCATGGTGGTGTAGAGTGATGCTTGACCTACGCTGGGGTCCACGGGAAGCCAACCGTAATTGGGCACGTAGAATTCTGCCCAAAAATGGGGGGAGAAGTTGCCGCTGAAGAGCTGCCAGCCGCCGGGAACGCGGGCTGGAATGCCTACAGCCCGGCAGAGGGCCGCAAAGTAAGACCCTTGTGCTCCACAGTCGCCTATCTTGTATTCGTGGACATAGGCCGACTCCTTGAGCTCGGAGCGCGGATAGAGAAGGAGGTGAGGCATGTAGCTGTAGTCGATGGTCTTGATCATGTAGTCGTAAATCTTTTTAGCTGCGATATAGGGGTTCTTTTCGGCCCCAACGATGTGCTCCGCCGTGGCTTTTATCTCCGGAGTAACGGCTACATTTCCCGAAGATCTGGTATAGGCGAGGTACTCCGGATCCGATGTGTCGTAGGGGCCGACCAGAGCAGGGTCTACCCGGAAGTGTTGTTCATAGTGAGTGAACCTGAAGCGGACCTCCACGCGAAGCGATCCTTCTAGCTTCTCCAGGGGTACTTCCATGTAGAGGGTGCTGATATCGCCGGAGTTCGAAGGGGGAAGGACAACATAGCCGGCGGGCTCGATTGAAAGCACTTCCACGGGCTGCTGGTATCCGAGGGTGATGGGCAGGGGAAACCACATCTTGAAAATTCCAGAGGGGGGAAGCTCTGAGCGGGGGATGTCCACCCTGTACTTGCCTATGTACGTGACAGGGTAATCGTAGATTTTCCAAGACTCCTTGGGCCACACCGTGGCGATGCGCTCCATCTCACTCACCAGTGAAGCATAGTACTTGTTTTTCTCCTGATCTCCGTGCATCAGGGACATTGTTCTACGTTGTAGATTTGGAATGACCGAATCCGAGTACATGGTCTTCCCGTCGATCACAAAGCTCTCAAGACCCCGTGCGGCAGTTCTGGCATTCCCGCCCGCCGCGACCCAGGCAGGGTATGCCTTGGCCAGCTCAGCGTTCATCTCTTCTTCATCGAAGGGAAAGGATATCCGCACATATTGGATCGACTCAAGGCCGTCACGGCAGATACGGGCGTAACGCGCCCCATCGTGGGTGGAAGTGTCGAAGATCGCAAGACCTTCGCGGTACAGCCCCTCGGCGGCCGAAAGCTCGCCGGCTACTCTCAAGGCGTCGGCTCTGCTTAAAAGCGCCATACCTCCTTCGGCTTGAGCGAAGACACTGGTAAGCCCAAATGCCAGCATAAGTAACACCAAAACAGTTACCGAAAAGTTCCTACCGATCGTATGCGTTCTCAAGGAGAGCCTCCGTAGCAAAAAAAATTATACCACAAATTTTCTATATTTTTGTATCGATTTTTACTTTTATCCCCACGATTGTATGACTCCTGTACAGGGTGGGATTATACGCGCAATCATCACTAAACCAAGGCGAAAGGGTTTTACTCTTGAGTTTGGTAAACCAAGATCGGTCTAGATCGGGACATTCAGGTGCGGTACGATACGGGCAGTTTGAAAAATTATTGATAAAACCAGAAGTCAATCTTTGGATAAGGAGTAGCCATGAGCCTCTCTTTGGAAAGGATACAGGAAGCCGCGAAACGGATCGAGCCCTATGCCCATAGGACGCCCGTCCTCACTTGCGGAAGCCTGGACAGGGTGGTCGGGGCGAGGGTCTTTTTCAAATGCGAAAACTTTCAGAAAGTGGGGGCGTTCAAGTTCAGGGGTGCCTGCAACGCGGTATTTTCCTTGAGCGACCAGGAGGCTGCCAAAGGCGTCGCGACCCACTCTTCGGGCAACCACGCCCAGGCCCTC
This sequence comes from Spirochaetales bacterium Spiro_12, assembly GCA_001603165.1. Lineage (GTDB taxonomy): Bacteria > Spirochaetota > Spirochaetia > Treponematales > Rectinemataceae > UBA2256. Next base: position 5,372 of record LVBN01000128.1, on the reverse strand, counting down.
GCCCTCGCCGCCCGCATGCGGGGTATCCCCGCGTACATCGTAATGCCCCGAACCGCGCCTTCGGTTAAAAAAGCCGGCGTCCTGGGTTATGGCGGGCGGGTAAGCCTCTGCGAACCTACCCTGGAGGCTCGGGAGGCGACCCTTGCCGAGGTGGTCGAGCGCGGCGGCGCCACGGTCGTCCACCCGTATAACGACGAGCGGGTCATCGCCGGCCAGGGAACGGCGGCCATGGAGCTTCTGGAGGAAGTACCCGATCTGGATCTCATCATGACACCCGTGGGGGGCGGCGGGCTTTTGAGCGGAACGGCCATTGCCGCCACGGAAACAAAGCCCGGGATCCGCGTCATCGCCGGCGAGCCGGAAGGGGCCGACGACGCGTATCGATCCCTGGCTACGGGAGTCATACAGCCCTCGGTCAAGCCGATGACCATCGCGGACGGCCTGCTGACCTCCCTGGGCAGCCTCACCTTCCCCATCATCAGGGAAAGGGTGGAAAGAATCGTGACGGTGAGCGAGGCGGGAATAATCGAGGCAATGAAATTCATATGGGAACGAATGAAAATCGTCATCGAGCCCTCTGCCGCCGTACCCGTCGCGGTACTTTGGGAACGCAAAATCGACTTGAGCGGCCTGAAAATCGGGATTATTCTTTCGGGCGGCAATGTCGATCTGGGCAATTTGCCGTGGACCAGAGACAATACCTGATCCACGGTTTTTCTGAGTATCTTACCGAGCGATCCGGACCATCGATTCTGCTTCCCCGTAGGTGACGAGCCAGAACTCCTTTCCCATTCCGGCCGTATCGACATCACCGTCGTTTGTCCCTTCCGCGACCAAGTTGAATTCTTCGTTATAAAGACGCCAGAGCTTCGATCCGGAAATGAAAAGGACCGAGTTTTCGTCCGCCGGGGCGGGGATTCTAATCCATTCGCCCAGACCTTGAGGGCTTATGCGGATTTCGCGGAAGGTCCGAGTCTCATTTCCGCCGGCAGGCTTTTCAAGCTTTGGAACGCTCGAAGCCGCCCTGAATTGAGCTCCGCCGACCGCAAGATACTCTATTCCCGCTTTTATCGAAGCCGAGAGATCGTTCAAGTCCCTTCCTTGAATTCCTGGGATGAGAAGGAACATGGAGGCCAGGGAGTCGTCGGCGGAAACAGGTCGTACCACGAATTTCCCTTCCCAGTCGTAGATAAGATATCCGGGAAGCTCGTCAATTTCGCCGATGATCAGGCGCGGATCAGTGTCATCACCGGGTAAAGCGAGCAATGGGGTTTCGTTGGCAAGAAGCCAGGTATCAAAGCTTCTTTCTTCCCAGACTTTGGGAAGAGGGGGCGCGGTTTCAAGTTTCTGGGCAAGCATGATGGTAATCGCGTAATGACCGTAGCCCCAGTTTGTGCGCTGGTTGATGTAGCGACCTTGCTCGGTATTGATGAAGCGAAAGGAAGAAGATTCGGGGAGATCGCTGGAATACCAGCCGTCGGTGCGGGCGCTGAGGCCTGTGGCTAAGGGAATCCAGCCTTCGGAGCTGAGCTTTTCTATACCGAGCATCTGATCGGCGCCGAATCGAGCGCGAACGAGAGAACCGGAAGCGGCGTAGTAGCCTTCGATCGCAAAGCGCTCGGCGAGATCCGGAATTCGCCTGGCTGCAGCAGCAGCCGAGGCGCGGGCGGGCATGGAAGCAAGTATGCCTTTTTCCACCAAGGCATGAAGCAACAAGGTTTCGGCGACTTCACCGGAGCCTATGGAAGAGACACCCGAAGCTCCCATAACAACGGCGGCCATCTTTTGGTCTGGGAGTACTATCATCGTGGCGCCGTAGAATCCCGTGACGTCCCCTCCCTTCTGCCATCCCCGTAATTCCACCGCATTCATTCCAGGCTGGGCCACCGTGTCCCAGCCCAGACCAAACCGCATATAGTCCGTGGGTAGCGGATTAAAGCTGCCTGCCGTTTGGTCGAGGCCCATCTGGTGGACCGCCGATTCAGACAGGATTCGTTTCCCGGCGTATTCACCGCCTAAAGCTAACATCATTGAAAACCGTGCCAAGTCTGAAGGGATGGAATAGAGGGCGCCGGAGCCGTACATGTTCAAGTAAAAATAGGGAAATGCTTCGTCGCCTGCATAAATGTGGGCGTAGGAATCCTGGGAGAATTCGCCGACAGGATAGCGGCTGTGCTCCATGCCGAGGGGTTGGAAAATTTCTTTTTCCACGAAATCGGTGAACTTTTGGCCCGAGACAGCCTCCACAAGAAGCTCGACCAGGGTGAAGCCGTCGTTGGTATACACGGCCATAAAGCCTGGAGCATGCTTAAGTCTTTGGGAAGCCAAGGTTTTTAGGGCTTGCCTTGCTAATCCTTCGTATGGAATCAAGGTGCCGGCGTTGCGGAGGTCTGCGCCAGGGAGACCGGCGCTGTGATTTAGTATCATGCGGACGGTAATGTCCTTGTATCGCGGATCCACCATCGTAAAGTCTTTCAGATAGGTCGAGAGCGGGGCATCTAATTGAACCAGGCCGCGGTCTACGAGCATCATGGTTGCCGTTGCAGCGAACATCTTGCTGACCGAACCTATTCCGAACATCGTATCGGAGCCGGGTGCGAGGTTTTTTTCCTTATCCGCGAGGCCGAACTGGCCCGACCAGATAATTCCGTTTTCATCGACAACGGCTGCAGTCAGGGAGGATCCGCCTGAAGCCTTTAAAACTTCTTCAGCGGCTGCAGCTCCGGCTTCGGCTATCCGGGCTTTCTGTTCTGTTGTAAGGCCCAAAGGTTTCACAGAAAGGTTTACAGTGCTTCCGGGAGCTCCGAATATGGCAAGGTAGGCACCTCCCGTGCCTACCTTGCCCGCCTCAGGATCTAAGGAGGCGAAGCCCTCATCATAAATCTTTACCGCCGTGGCTCCTTCGACAGTGAATTTTGTCTCCGCCGGAAGCCTGCGCCATTCTGTGTATCCTTCGGGACCAATGGTCACTGCCGCTTCGTCCTGTGTGGACACGGGAACCGTATCGAGTGGGCGGTATAGGGTACTCGCTCCACGTAGCCATTCCTCATCGCCGTGGCGGAATACTGTGACATCGTAGAGATCCCTTCCGTTTATCCCTGGAATAAGTATGAAAGAACGAGCTTCATCGTCCCCTTCCTCCTTAGGTAGGGTGGTGGATAACCCATCCGTACTGGAGGAGAAAATATAGCCTTCCGCACCATCTACCGCTAGGAGTTTGAACCGAGGATCGGTATTGGGGCTCAAGTAAGCGTCGGCGGAAGAAAAGTTGATAGGGAGCCAGGTTTTGCCTATTCTGGACTGCCATGCTGATGAGAGGGGTTTGGCTTTTTCAAGTTTCTGGGCGAATATCATGGTATTTCTATGCCAACCGTTTGTGCTGGGCATGCGCATAGCCACATAAGCGCGCCCATCCGAACGAATGAAAGAAAACAGTAAAGGAGGGATGCCTTCGACTGAAGAGACGAACCACCCATCGCTTCTATACGACAAGCCTTCGAATGCTTTTACCCAGGAGCCGGAACGGTGTGCGTACATGGAGAGAATGCCCTGGGCATCGATATCGAATTTCATGACGTCGCTAAAGCTGACATAAACACCGGGAATACTTTCTGCGAGTTCCGCCGGCAGGGCGGCTGTGGGGAGTTCTGTTGGCGCGGCTTGGCCGGGCATGGCATCGAGCCTGCCTTTTTCCACCAAAGCCCGGGCAAGAATCCTTTCGGCTATCGCGGAGGCTGTATCCGAATTTACGCCCGAAGCGCCTGTAACAGCTGCGGAGAGGCCTTCGTCCGGCAATACGATGAGCATGGCTCCGTAGGAGTAGGTATCTCCTCCCTTTTCCCAGGCTTTTAATCCGAGAGTAGCCATACCCGGTTGGTTGATGCTGTCCCAGCCTAAACCGAAACGGAAGAAGTTTTCCTGAATCGGATTGAATTTTCCCTTAGTCTGATCCTCTCCCATGGCTTCTACCGCTTGTGGTGAAAGAACTCTCTTGCCCTGGAAGGATCCCTTACCTAACAGCATCGCCGCGAAGCGCGTGAGATCGGAGGGTGTTGAATAAAGGCCGCCCGACCCCAGCGGGCCCAAGAACTCCTGCGTTTGGACCTTGTTCTCTTTGTAGGTCAGGGCGTAACTTCCTTGGGAAAAATAATCTAAGGGATACTTGGAATGCTCCATCCCGAGGGGTTTCAAGATTTCCCGGTCAACAAACTCGGTGTACTCCATTCCTGTCATGGCCTTGACGAGGAGTTCAACCAGGGTGAATCCATCATTGGCGTAAACGCTCATCCAACCGGGTTCGTGTTTTAGCCGCGAATCGGCTAGAGTAGCCAACACTTGTTCTGGGTAACCTTCTCCGGGGGCACGCATCATTGCATTGCGATAGTCGCTGCCCGGGAAGCCTGCGGAATGGTTGAGCAGCATCCGGACTGTAATTTTTTCATAACCCGGGCTGGCCATGCGGAAGTTCGGAAGATAGTCGATCAGCCGAGCATCTAGATTGACAAGACCTCGATCCACTAGGATCATCGTCGCTGCTGTAGCGAACATCTTGCTTGTCGAGCCTATCCCGAACATGGTTTCTGTTTTTGGCGCGGCTCGGGCATCTTTATCCGCAAAGCCGTACTGGCCACTCCACAGCAAACCATCGCCATCGCCCAAGGCGACGCTGACCGCGGAACCTCCGGTGGACTCGAGGATTTCCGCAGCCGCCTGCTCCGCTTCCCGGGCGATGGCGGCGATTTGCTCAGCTGAGAACCTCGCGGCAATTTGGCCAGCGGGCTGGGCTAAAACCGGCAACGGTCTGCCGAATAAAAGCAGGGCTAGTAATGCAACTGTACATTTGAAAACTGTGGTTTTCGAGGCTTTTCCCATATGACACCGGCTCCTAATTTAAAATTCTTTGCAAACCTTTAAATAATATAGGACCTGTTATCGGAATACCAGTCGATTTAATTGAAATACTTATTTTTTGAGAAATTGTAAAAACCAGGGTAATATGAATTTCAAGTTTTATTAAAAGCTTTTCTCGCATGATGATATTATCAATTTAATTGAATTGAAAATAATGAGTTCGCGCAACACTAAATTTTTTGTGTTCTCCTAACGTATATAAAGTTGTCGGATACCAATTATGATAAAAAGTAAATTTTTTTATTAAGTTAGGGCGCCTAACGCAGAATTTCATACTAAGGTCTTCACCGCTTGCACATGTTTTTGATCAGCCCCGGATTTGTGAAATTATGGTTGTCCGATATGTGGTTAAAAAAAGAAAAACCCGCTTTGCGCGGGTTTCTTTCGAGCGACCGACGGGAGTCGAACCCGCTTCTCGAGCTTGGGAAGCTCGGGTAATACCGGTATACGACGGTCGCAAT
>LVBN01000127.1 GCA_001603165.1 Spirochaetales bacterium Spiro_12 | reverse complement strand
GCACTGTGGTTTCGACCATATCGGTATTGAGCTATAAAACCAGGCTCCCGTCAATGCCGGAGCCTCGATGAAAGAGAATTCCCCTTCTCTTTCAAGGCCCGAACCAGCCGACCCCTTGAAATAATACTCGATTCCAGGGAGTATTCCGTTTGTGATATCAGTACAAGACTTGGCGCTCGGCTTCGGCGAGCGCAGCCTGTTCAAGGACGTCAATCTAAAATTCACTCCGGGCAACTGCTATGGCATAATCGGGGCCAACGGGGCCGGAAAAACCACCTTCCTGCGAATCCTTTCCGGCGAAATCGGTCACGACCGCGGAGAGATCCATATCAGCAAGGGATCCCGCATGGCGGTACTGAAACAGGACCACTTCGCCTACGAGGAGTTCCGCCTTTTGGATACGGTGGTCATGGGGCACGAACAACTCTACGCCATATCCAAGGAACGGGAATCCATTTACGCGAAAGAGGACTTCACCGAGACGGACGGAATCCGGGCGAGCGAGCTGGAGGCCGAATTCGCCGAGCTGGGAGGCTGGGAGGCCGAAGCCCAGGCGGCCATTCTGCTCTCGGGCCTCGGCGTTGCCGAATCGCAGCACGAAGCCCTTATGAAGGAAGTGGGAGAATCCTTAAAGGTAAGGGCGCTCCTGGCCCAAGCCCTCTTCGGAAATCCCGACATTCTCCTCCTCGACGAGCCTACGAACGGCCTCGATCTCGAATCCATCCGCTGGCTCGAGGAATTTCTCATCGAATTCCCCAACATCGTCATTGTCGTCTCCCACGACAGGCACTTTCTCAACGCCGTCTGTACCCATATCTGCGACATAGATTTCGGCCATATCCGGATGTACTCGGGCAACTACGATTTCTGGTACAGGATGAACAAGATCCTGGTGCAGCAGCAGAAAGACGAGAAGCGCCGCAGGGAGGACAAGGTCAAGGATCTCAAGGAGTTTATACAACGCTTCGCCTCCAACGCCTCGAAATCCCGGCAAGCCACCTCCAGAAAAAAAATCCTCGACAAGCTCCAGCTTGACGACATCGTGCCCTCTTCCAGGCGTTTCCCCTATGTCAGTTTCAAGCCCAACAGGGATATCGGCAACAATGTCCTCAAACTGGTCAAGCTGGGGATCGAGGTGGAAGGCGCCGGCATCCGGGATTTTTCGCTGAACATAAACCGTAACGACAAAATCGCCTTTGTGGGACGCGAGCATGTTCTAAAGTCCGCGCTTTTTTCCACCCTCGCGGAGGAGACGAAACCCGAGGCCGGAGATATCTACTGGGGTCAAACCGTGGAACGGGCGTATTTTCCCAAGGATTCCACCGCCCTCTTCGACTCCGATCTGAGCATCGTGGACTGGCTGAGACAGTACACCGACTCGGAGGACGAAACCTATGTACGATCCTTCCTCGGAAGAATGCTCTTTTCCGGCGACGAGGCCTTGAAACCCGTGCGGGTGCTCTCCGGCGGCGAACGGGTTCGCTGCATGCTTTCGCGGATAATGCTGTCGGGCGCGAATTTCCTCATCATGGACGAACCGACCAACCACCTCGACCTGGAGGCGATCACGGCGCTCAACGACGGGCTCATCGAATTTTCCGGCGTCCTTCTTTTCTCCAGTCACGACCATGAGTTCGTGGACTCCATCGCCAACAGGATCGTGGAGTTCTGCCCCAAGGGAGTGATCGACCGCTATATGAGCTTCGACGACTACCTGTCGGACTCCCAGGTCAAGGAACTGAGGGACGAATACTACCAGGGACACGTGATCGCCGAAATTTGAACTTCCCCGGTCTCGACGCGCCTTTATCCCCGCGCTTCGTTGACTGAATCCAAGGCTCGACATATACTCAAACTCAAGTTCAAGCGCCAATTGGCGCTATATCTTTACGGAGGCATACATGAAACGATTCTCGCGTCTTATGATCCTCGGCGGATTGATTCTCGCCGCCGCGGTCGGCATTTCCGCGCAACCCACATCGAGACTGCTCACCGACGCCACAGGCATCGACGATAGATCCTTCAACCAGGCGGCCTGGAAGGGCATCCTGGACTTTTACGGGGACAGCTGGACCAAAACCAGCAAGCGGGGCAAGTTTTACGATGTTCTCACCGCCCAGACCCAGGATATGTATATTCCCAACCTGATGCAGGCTTCGGATGAAAAGTACGATCTGGTCATCGTCACGGGCTTTACCTGGTCCGACGCCCTTATCGAAGTGGCGCCCAAGTATCCCAAGCAGAAATACCTGATCGTGGACGTGGATTGGGTGGGACAGCCCAACGTCATGGAAGCGGTCTACGCCGAGCATGAGGGCTCCTACCTGGTCGGCGTCGCCACCGCCCTGAAGGCGATCGAGGACAAGGTCGCCAATCCCAAATTCGGTTTCATCGGCGGTATTCCCAGCCCAACGATCACCAAGTTCGAAGTCGGCTTTATCCAGGGCGTACGCTCCGTACTACCCAAGGCCGAATTCGTCGATTACTACGCCAACGACTGGGGCAAGCCCGAACTGGCCAAGGCACAGGCTAAAAACTGGTACGATTCCGGCGTCTACGCGATTTTCTCGGCCGCAGGCGGCACCGGCAACGGCACCATCGCCCAGGCCAAGGAATACAGGGTACAGGGCAAGAACGTATGGGCTATCGGTGTTGACTCCGACCAATTCCAGGACGGCATCTACACAGGAAACAAATCGGCGGTCCTCACCTCCATGCTGAAGCGCGTCGAAACCTCCACACTGGTGGCCTTGAAGGCTGTCCAGGCCGGCACCTTCAAGGGCGGCGTCGTGACCTTCGATACCAAAAATGAAGGTGTAGGCTTTTCCACCTCCAACCCGGAGCTGAGCAAGGCCATCGTGAGCAAGGTCGAAGCCGTGAAGAAAGATATAATCGCGGGCAAGATCGCTATTGTTCCGACCTATGCAGAAGCCAAAGCCAAGGGACTTGTTCCCTCCAATCTCCAGGCCAGCGACAACTAACTCACCAGCCAGTCCGGAGGAAACCCCTCTTTAGGGGGTTTCCTCCACTTTTTATAGTTTTCGTTCCATTCCTTTCGAGGAGCGCAATGCCAGACTACGCAATAGAAATGCTCGAAATCACCAAGGCCTTCCCGGGGGTCGTGGCGAACGACGGGGTCACCTTAAAGGTTTTCAACAATGAGGTTCACGCGATCCTGGGAGAAAACGGCGCGGGCAAATCCACCCTCATGTCCATTCTTTTCGGCCTCTACGATGCCGATTCGGGCAGCATCCGAGTCCGGGGCCGGGAGGTGCGGATTAGGGATCCCAACCAGGCCACAGAGCTGGGTATCGGTATGGTGCACCAGCACTTCAAGCTCGTCCATAATTACACTGTCACCGAGAATATAATCCTCGGCAAGGAGCCGAGGACGAAAACCGGGGATATGGATCTTAAATCCGCCGAAAAGCGCGTCGCCGAACTCTCCGCCCGCTACGG
>LVBN01000126.1 GCA_001603165.1 Spirochaetales bacterium Spiro_12 | reverse complement strand
AATCTGATGCTCGCCCATATTTTCATGGATAGAAACAACTATCAGGCCGCCCAGCCGCTCATTGACGGATATGGAAAGAAACACCCTTCGGACAGGCTTTACCTGTACCTTAAAACCCTTTTGAGCAAGGCCCAGGGGCGCAACGATGACGCAATCAAGTGGGCTCGCAAAGCGCTGCAGGCCTGCCCCGACGATCCGGAGATAATGATTCTTATGGCCGGTGTCCTGTTTCAGGGTCCCGAATCGGGGCATAAAGAGGCGACCTCGCTCTGCGAATCCGCCCTTTCCTTCTTGGCCGGGGCGCCTGCGACCGATGAAACGGGCCTGCCGCTTTACAATCCCTTGCAGATCGCCATGAGGCAGGAGGCTAAGAACCTTGCCGAGCGCTACCTTCTCTTGAGCGCCTACAACCGCCAGGACTGGTATGCCGCCGTCGATCTGCTGGACAAATCGGCCTGGGCGGGGCTGGACAAGGAAGTCGTTGCCACCATCCTGCGTAAATCCGGCCGCTATGCGGAGGCCTTGAGCTTTTCCAGGGACTGGTATAGCGAAAACCCGGCTTCGGAACCGGCTATCGAGGCGTACCTGCGATCGCTGGCGGCTTCCGTTTCGGGCACGGGGCTGGCGGCGGCGGGGAACACTGTGTCCGACGGGGGCTTCGGAATTCTTGCCCCCCTCGGCTCTACGCTGAATGCGCAGCCGATGTTGCTCGGCCTGGCCATCCAATTGCTTTCGGGCTCGACCTCGAAGGAAATGCGCTCGTATCTCTACTATCTCCAGGGTAGCCTCGACGCCGATGGCGACAGCGCCATCGACTTTTACCGCAAGGCGCTTATCGAACGGGCGGACAATATCGAGGCCATCGCGGCCCTCGCCAAGGCCTACGCCGACAAGAACGATAAGACCAAGGCGCTCTTCTACATAAAACAGGCCCGGATGATCGGCATCGCGGATCAGCAAATCGAAGCCCAGCTTGCCGCCCTGGAAGCGAAACTCGTCGGTCCGGAAGTCGCCGTCGTCCGGTAATGACCCCTATATATCGACCCGAGATCGCCGAATTCCTGGAAAATATCCATACGGTCTGCGGACCTGCCCTCAGGCTCGAACGGGACCCGCTGGCGGTGGTCAGGCGGTACTCGGCGCCCGCCGACCTGGAAATAGCCGCCCTGATCTGCTCCACCCTGGCCTTCGGCTCGGTGGATTTGATCCTGCGCGCCTGCGACCAGGCTTTGGCCCCCCTGGGCGCGCGGCCCGCCGAGGCTTTGCTGAATATGGGGGCAAGGAAAATAGAGGAAAGCTGGGCTCGGTTTCAGTATCGGTTTTGCTTTCCCAAGGACATGATAGGCCTTATGCGCGGCGCCCAGGGCGCTTTACGGGAACACGGCTCTTTGCAGGCGCTGTTCCTCGCCGGCGACGACCCGGAAAAACCCTTGACCGAAGCGCTGTCTTCCTTCGTGACCAGGCTGCGCGGCTACAGCGCGGCATCCACCGCTTTTTCCATTCGTCCCAATCTCCTTCCCGACCCTGCTCAGGGTTCGGCGTGCAAACGGCTTTTCCTCTTCCTGCGCTGGATGGTGAGGCAGGACGATGTGGATCCCGGCGGCTGGTCCGGCGTTTCGCCGGCGCGGCTTGTGGTGCCTATGGATACCCACATGGCGGCAACCTGCGTCCATCGACTTGGCTTTTTGGACGCGAAACGCTCCGCCTCTTCGCCGAACCTCAAGGACGCTTTGCGGGCAACCGCCCACTTCGCCCTCTACGCTCCGGAAGACCCGGTCAAGTACGATTTCGCCCTCACAAGACCCGGCATCGATCCGCGGCCGGGGGATGAGATTTTCGGCTGCTATTGAAAAAAACGGGACGAGATGAAGGGAATTCGGCATCCAGGGGGCGCGGGCCCGCGGATAGCTGCCGGCGATTGCAAAAAGAGTCCGGCGGGTATAATCGGCCGGTTCTCATTGACATTGAAGGGAGCCTTGTGCTAATTTCAACGGGTCGCGAACAAGGCGGTATCGGGCAATAGCGCAGGTGGTTAGCGTACAAGTCTGGGGGACTTGGGGTCGCCAGTTCGAGTCTGGCTTGCCCGAATCGGTAT
>LVBN01000125.1 GCA_001603165.1 Spirochaetales bacterium Spiro_12 | reverse complement strand
AAAAAATCAGAGATGGGGGCGACGCCGCGGTATACGGCGCCGGTATTGCCGTCGGCGGTTACCCGTTCGCCTTCCCGCAGCCGCAGCGATCCGGCGCCGTGGAAGATCACTGTCTTCCGGTCGTAGTCCAGCTCAATATCGCCGCAGCCCACGATACAGGGCTTGTTCATGGACATGGCGGTTATCGCCGCATGGGAAGTCCTGCCCGGATATACCGTCACTATCGCGTGGGAGAGGTTCATCACATCGAAGTCCGTCGGTTTCGTGTTGTTGGCGAAGTACACGACGCTTTCCCGTCGGGCCTCGGCCTCCTTAAGCCTTTCCATGCTGATGACCAGGGTGCCCGAGACGACGCCCCCGTTTATGGGCACGCCCACGGAAATCGGCGGAGTCCAGCGGCGCAGAAGAAAATCCGCCCGGGGCAGGGCCGCGCTGGAATAGGCGGCCTCCAATCGATCGATGCGGGCTCTGTATTCCTCCAGGTCGATTATGGATTGGGAGAGAAGATCCGTATCCGCCACCAGCTGGGCGAAGGCCCCCAGTCGCGCCGCCCTGGCTTGCAAAAAATAGAGTTCGCCGTTTTCAACGGTGAATTCGATGTCCAAGTCTTGTTTATAGTGGCTTAGGAGCAGGCGCTTGCCCCGTACGAGTTTCTCCGAAAGCTCCGGATCCAGCCTGGAAATGGGTTCGGTTCCCGCGCTGGCCTTTACCACCTCCTCGCCCTGAGCCATGGCCTTGAATTCACCGAATAGTTCGTCGTCCCCGGTGATCGGATTGCGGGTGATCACGACGCCGCTTAAGGATTTTGGCCCCAGATTACCGAAGACGAGCTTTTGGACGGTCACCGCCGTTTCAGGCTTGACCGAAGCATGGAGGGAGCGGGAAAAGGCACGCGCGGCATGGGAGCCCCGGGACTCGTAGACGAGACCGATACAGCGCAAGAGCTGCGTTCCCGGGTTGTTTAAAAACTCATCGCCCAGGCGCTCCACCAGGCGCGCCTCCATGGTCGGTATAGTCTCGTTGTCGGGGAAAGCCTTGATATGGGTTTTGCTCCCCTCGATGAGGGCGAGGGCGGCGCTGCAGTTTTTCAAAAAGCGTTTGTAGATGGACTCGACCAGATGGGGGCCCCTGCGTTTTTCCAGCGCCGCCCTCACCTTTGGCACGAGGCCGACGTTGAGTATGGTAGCCATTACCCCCGGCATGGAATGGGGAGCTCCCGAGCGCACCGAAAGAATAAGCGGGTGCTCGGGATCGCCCAAGCTTCTGCCGCTCTGCTCCTCCAGCTCCTTGAGCTTTTTTTCGATGAGGGCGATCTGGTCCTCACCGAGAAGCCCTTCCCGCCAGCAGCTTGAAAAGAACGGATAGCCCAGCACAAAGGCTGGCGGGACCTTAAGCCCCAGACCGGCCATGTCGATAATGCTGTTCCCTTTTCCGCCCAAGGCCGCCCGTATCCGCTGGTCAGGTTTCTCCCAGGTCGAAGCGATGTACGATTTTGGCCCAAGTTTCACCTGTTTCCCAGGTTGGTCGAGATGCGCATAGAGTCGCATATCGTCGGCTTGCCGCTGGAGCTCCCTGTCCACCGCCGCGGTCACTTTTTCCGAGAACTCGCTCAGCACGTGGATCTGGGTTCTCCTGATGAAATTGTTGAAGAACCTCGTCTTTACGGCCAACAGGCGGGAGGTGGGAAGCTCGTATTCCTCCAGGATATGATTGAGCGCCGCGCTCATCTTTTCGATTATCTCAATCTGGAGATATCGCTGCAATTCGTTGCTTATAGCGCCCAACCTCTTTTTCGCCACGAGATAATTGCGCATCGATGATTCCCTAAGATCGTCCAACTCTTCCTGATGCTGCTCGACATCGCCCACCGCCAGACCTTTGATCGAGGATATGTTGAGCAATTCCC
>LVBN01000124.1 GCA_001603165.1 Spirochaetales bacterium Spiro_12 | reverse complement strand
CTGGGCACGGGCATCGACTTGATAGCCACCAGGACGATCGCGTCGATTTTATAAGTCGCCCGACTTCAAAAGCATCTGGCTCAAAAGCATCTGGCGCTCCGGCGCAAACACGCTATAATCGAAAACCATGCGCACCGCAATGAACAATTTTAACCCGCGAAGCATATTCGTAACATTTCTCATAGCGGCAGCCCTTTTTTCTTCTCCTGCCTTCCTGCCCGCCCAGGAGATGTCGGATCCGCGGAGCGCCGCGGCATCCGCCGCCGACGCGCCCGTCCGCCCGCCTAAAATCGCTTTGGTGCTCTCGGGCGGTTCGGCTTTCGGCATAGCCCATGTGGGCGTGATTAAGATCCTCGAAGCCTCGGGCATTCCCATCGACATGGTCTTGGGAACCAGCATGGGTTCCATCGTCGGCGGACTCTACGCGGCCGGTTATTCTCCGGAGGAAATGGAGGAAATAGTCACGACCCAGGACTGGCAGACTGTTTTCATGGACAGGAAAAACTCCCCCCGGGACGGCTACGACCAGGAGAAGCGGAGGCGCTTTGCCCTGGCCCTTGGCTTCGACAAAGACGGAATAAGGCTGGGCGAGGGACTGCTCGAAGGACAGAACGTCCTTTCGCTGTTCACGGAACTCACGCTTCATCTCCTCGGGACCAGGAATTTCGATGATTTCCCGGTCCCCTATCGCTCGGTCGCGGCCGAAGTCCTGACCGGCGACAAAGTTGTCTTTTCCTCGGGTTCTCTCGCCGAGGCCATGCGCGCCTCCATGTCGATACCCGCGGTTTTCAAACCCTATACGGTGGAGGGCAAGCGCTTGATAGACGGTGGTATCGTCGACAATATGCCGGTGGATATCGCGCGCAAGATGGGAGCCGATATTGTCATCGCCGTGGAATCCCGCGGCGCTCTGCCGAAGAGCGAGGCCGTGTTGAAGTCGGCTTTCGCCATCGCGGGACAAACCGCCGGTCTTTTCATCGAGCAAAACATGAAGCCCTCGCGTTCCGGCGCGGATATACTCATCGTGCCGGATCTCTCAGGTTACACGACAGCCAGTTACGACGAAGCTGTGGGTATCGTGGAGCGCGGAACCTTGGGCGCGATCGCCCGGCTCATGGATATTGAAAAGCTTGCCGAGAAGATATCCCAGAGCCGCCCCCTGGTATCGCCCGAGTCCCAGGCCAACAGAAAAGCCCGCCGCGATCCGCCTCCGCTGAGCTCGTTCGTGGTCGAGGGGGGCAGCGAAAACGACAAGTTGTTCGTTCTCGGCCTTTTCGACCCCATGGCCGGGCAAAAGGCGGACCCTGTCCGTATCCGCGCTGCGATCGACGCCGCCTACTCTTCAGGGCGATTCGACCTCGTGAAGTTCGACATAAAGCCTGAAGCGGACGGTGGTTTTTCGGGCCTCGTGCGGCTCATCCCGGACACTTCGGCGGAAAACGCGATCCTCCTCGGCGTCGACTATCGGGGGCTTTATGGCTCTTCCGTCTCAAGCCGCATGAGCGTATCGCCGGGTATCATTTTCCGCGACCTCACCACGAAAGATTCCGCCTTGTTCGCCGAAGCGTCGCTGGTAAACTCGGCGCGGGCTTACGTCGAATTCTTCCAGCCTTTCGGCCCCTTCCATGTCCGACCCTGGGCGAAATACCTTCTCGAGTATGATTCGTACGATATCGACGACACGAGCTTCGAGGTCGATCTCGTTTACCGGACTATGGGGGCGGGAATCTGGACAGGGCTATCCGTCGGAAGGTATTTCGACCTGCTCGCCGGCTATGGTTTCGAAAGAGTAAAGCCGGGTTCCACCGTTTCGGAAAACTTGAGCGAGGCAAAGGTTTTGCTCGATTTCGATTCGCGGGACAGGCTCGTGTTTACCAGGCGCGGCGGCAGCGCCCTTCTCCTCGGCAGGTGGGCTAGCTCCGCGATCGGCTCGGAAATGGAAATGGCGCGCGCCGAGTTCGAGGGGAGCCTTCATTTCGATCTTGGCACGATCTTGAATATCGGCGTCAAAGCTTTCGCGGGCACCGATTTTTACGGCCTTGTCGACGGGGCGGAGACTGTGGACACGTCGTACTACTTCGGGCTCCGGAGGCCCGGTATGTTCTACGGCTACAAGGAACACTCGGAACGTGCCGAAGGCGATCATGCGGCGGCCTTGTCCTTGACCTTGCGGGCTCGTTTGGGAAGATTGATTAATCTCCTGGGGGGGGACTATTACGCTTTTTTCAATAGCAGCCTGGGAGCGGTGCGGGTCGCCGAAGGGACGGAGATCGACTTCTTTCCGCTTCGGATGTCGTACGCCCTTGGACTGGGCGCCAGAATAAGCGACAACCTGGGAATTCTCGGGGCGCTTTGTCTAAACTACGACCAGGGAGCTTCGAATCCCTTGGCTGGCGCTTTTACCGTCGAGTTCGGTTCCTTTTCTTCCCGTCTGGAGACAAGGCGTTAGAACGGCCCGGGGGATCGGGTGGAGGCCGAGCGCCTCCACCCGTCCGGTCATTCGCCTTCCCTGATGATCTCGATCTTGATGCCCTCGCTGGATTCGGTGGTCTCTTTGGGGGGGACCGTCACTTTGAGTATTCCGTTCTTGAATACCGCCTTGACCTTTTCCTGGTCGAACTTATCGGCGGGCACATAATATTTCTGCTTTTCGATGTCCTTGAGCTTGAGTCTGCGCTTGAAGTAGCGAATGCCTTCCTGGGGCTGCTCCAGCTCGATCCGGGCGGAAAACACCATGTAATCGCCCTGGAAGGAAAGGCTGATGTTTTTCTCCTCGAAACCCGCCACGGCGAATTCGAAGACAATGCTGCGTTCGGGGGTGAGGTAGACATTCATGGGGGGATAGGAAAAGTTGGGGTAGTAGTCGGCGTTTTCGTCTCCGCCGGTTTCGAACCAGGCGCCGCCCGAGGCCCCGCCTTGAGCTTCGGCGCCCCGGCGCCAGGCGCCCATGGGATCGGGCCCGCAGCCTTCGGGATTGACCCCGAATTCCTTCATTTTTTCCCCAAAATCTTTAGCGGCCTCGAATACATCATCCAGGATAGAGCCAATGTCCACATAGGTTCTGTTGCCTTTCATGGTTTCCTCCTTAAGGAAAACCGGAATGCCCTTGTTCGCGCATTCCCACTGCGATCCGCCGGCGGCGCTAAGCCCTTCGCGGCGGGGCCTCCCTTTTCGGGCAGGTCGGCCTTTACGTAAATAAAATAATGCCGCCCCGGAATTAAAGCAAGGAAAAATCGAGGGAGCCGCGGATAGAGGGCGGGTTTCGAATAGGGGAGAGCGGACCGGGGAGGTCCGTGTTTGAAGGTATGAGGGCTGGCGAAAAAGTGGCCGCCCGCGCTTTGCGCGGGCGGCCACTTTCACCTTGCCTTAATTCTTCAGAACCCTGCCTGGATCGGATAAAACCGCGGGCGTCTACTTCGAGGGATACAGCAAGGGATAATCGTTGACCGTACCCTTGGCCGCCAAATCCTGGGGCACGATAAACCAGTTGCCGATGGGCGCCACAGTCACCGATTCGGTCTGGGCTTCGAACCACTTCAGGAGGAAGAAGCGGAGGTCCTTGGTGGTCGCGCCGTTGACCAGCTTCATGGTGCGGATAGTCTCCTTGTCCAGGCCGGCTCCCTTTTCCAGATGGCCGCCGCCGCCGGAGCCCCTGTAGGAGTTGATGGCGACGGTGTAAGTCTCCGAGGGATTAAAGATCCTGCCGTCGGACATGGAGGTGATAGTCACTTTGTCGCCCACGGGTTTGGTGACGTCCACGAAATAGTTGATCCCCGCCGCCGAATCGTAATTGTAGTACCTGGTGACCGTCTGGGCGGTGTTGTAGCGGGCGTCGAAAACAAGCTTGCCCTCCTTGTCCTTCTGGAAGGCGATGAGGTGATCGCCGTCGTTGGGCATGGTGGCGAACCAGTTGGCGTAGGAGAACTCCAGGAAGTCGTCCACCTGTTTGCCCGTGAGGCTCATGGTGTAGAGGAAATTCTCGTACACGTAAAGGTTGAACATGTCCCTTACATAAAGGGTGCCATCCTTGCTGGTGGGAATCTTCGCGTCCATGGACAAGGGGGCGGCGAAGGAGATGTCGGCGGGTTTCAGCCCTATGGCCGGGTCCTTGGAGATATCCAGCTGTATGCGATGGATAAGATCGACGAAGGCCGAATCGCCGAATATGGAATCGCGGCTGGAGATGACGGCGTCCATCTTGCCCACGGGCCTGTCCACCCAGGACTTGATTTCGTCGAAACCAGCCTGGAATTGGGCTTCGAATCCGGGATCGCTCTTGTACTGGCCTATGTCCACCAGGCCGCCCCGGACCCGTTTGTCCCAGGCCTTCTTGTCGGCATTCCAGTCCAGCGTGAGATTGACCACCGGCACTCTGCGGGCGGCGTTGAGGGCACCGTAGATGTAGACGGTCTTGCCGTCGGGATCCTTTACCTCCACCTTTTTCTTCGTCGCCGGATCCCAGCCCATGCCGTCCCATCCGGAGTGGTCGTGGCCGACAAAAATGAGATCGAAACCGGGCACCCGCTGGGCTACCAGCTGGGAGGCGTTTTCGTTGTACTTGGTATCGGCGGTGACGCCGCCGTAACTATAATCCACGCCGGCATGGAAAAGGCCCACCAGAACGTCGGGCTTTTCCTTTTCCACGATTATCGGCACCCACTTCTTGGCGCTCTCCACCATGTCTTCGAATTCCATGCCCGTCCAGAACTGGGGAGGCAGCCAATCGGGGATCTTGGGGGAGGTGAGTCCGAGCACCGCGATTTTGAGCCCCGCCTTTTCGATTATCGCGTAGGGAGTGAAATAGGGCTGCCCATCGGGCTTGACCGCGTTGGCGCAGAGCACCGGAGCCTTGATCTCCTTATAGAGCTTGTCGTAGACGGCATGTCCCGCCTCGATGTCGTGGTTTCCCACCGAGAGGGCATCGTACTGGAGGTAGTTCATGGCCTGGGACCATATGTGGGGTGCTTGGGTCTTCTCGAAATTGTAGTAATATACCGTCGGTTGACCTTGAAGTGAGTCGCCGTTGTCCAGGAGGACCAGGTTGGGGTTGGCTGCCCTTTCCTCGGCGATCAGGCTTGCGACCTGGGCGAGGGACGTGGCCAGAGGCTTCGCGTTCACGAAGTCGTAAGGATAGATTGCCCCATGGATGTCCGAGGTTTCAATGAAGGTGAGCGTGACGCTTTTTCCTGCCGGAGCGCTCTGGGCGGACGCGGGGAAAATGCCCATCGCCATGACAAGCAACGCCAGCACTACAATGCGGAATCTCTTCATCGTAGTCTTCTCCTTGGCCGCGGTTGTTTGTTTTTGGGGTTTGCGGCCTGTCCCCGGTTAAGAGTATACGCTTGGTTGTGAAAGGGGTGTAGATGCCGATCGGGGGTATTGATAAAAATCATCGCTTCATTTTTGATGAACGAAGGAAAACAATCCAGCAACAATGTCCAGGAGTTTTCGATGAAAAGCCTGTTCCGCCTCAGCATTCTCGCCATCATCGTCATTAATCTGGCAGGAACGCTTTTCGGGCTGTCCTTCGAATATTTGCTTTTTATCGCGGGGATTGGAGCCCTGGTGGCTGGATTCCCGCTGATGGGCAAGGGCTTTCAGAAGGCGGCGATCATATTCCTGGTCCTCGGGGCGGGCATGCTTCTCTTCGGAGGCCATCCCTTCGAGCTTTGGGTCAGGGCCGCCACGTCCATGACCAACATAATCGCCATTGTCGCGGTGATGCAGACCTTCGCGGTTCCTATCAAGATAGGCGGTTATGGCGAGGCGATCAAATCATGGATGGACGGTAGGTTGAAGGGGAAGTCCTCTCTTTTCATTTTTCTGACCCTTACCACCCATCTGTTGACGAGCTTTCTCAACATGGGTTCGGTGCCCGTGACGGTGAGCCTCTTCGAGCCCACCTTGAAGGCCCGTGTTCCCGATTGGAAACGTTTTTTCGCCCGGGCGAGCACCCGGGGCTATGTGCTCTCCGTCCTGTGGTCGCCCGGAGCGGTGAACCTCTCCCTGGTCGTGCAGGCCACCGGTCTCTCCTGGTCCAAGGTCTTCATCCCCGGCTTTCTCCTGGCCTTTCTGGGCATGGGGGCCTCCTGGCTTACGGAACTCGTCGGTTCGCATGGAAAGAACGCGCTCCTCCCCCAGGCCGACAGCCACGAGGGCAGGGCGGAGGGCGGGAGAGTCGTCCATGTGCTGGGCATTGTGGCTTCATTCATACTGTTAATCGTCATCCTGGAGAGGCTGAATGTCGGCGTTTCCTCCGGTCGGACCGTCCTCGCGGGCCTTGCGCTTGCCTTGGTTTGGACCCTGAGCCAAGCCAGGCGGCCGGGCTTGGAAGCCGCATTGAAAACTCATTGGCGGGAAGGGCTTCTCAAGGTGGGGGATATCGCACCCTTCTTCGTGGCCATGGGAATTTTCTCCACCGGCCTGGAGGCCTCGGGATTCCTCGAGGCGGCGGCCCCCCTCATAAAGACGGCGGCGGACGCGTTGGGAGCGGCGTCGGTAATTCTGATCGCCGGAATCATCGCCGCCACCTCCCTCGTGGGGCTGCATCCCTTCATAACGATCGTGCTTTTCGGCAAAGTACTTTCCTATGTCAGCCTCTCGATTCCACCCATCACGATCGCGCTGGCGCTCTCCGTGGGTGGCGCCGCGGCCTACATGATCACCCCCTTCGCGGGGATGATCATGATCATGTCCAGGTTGATCGGCGTGAAAGCGACGGATATCGCCCTGGGTTGGAACTGGCGCTTCAGTCTCGCCTTTCTGGCGGGAGGCTTGGTCTACGCCTTCGCCTGGGGGGCGTTGTTTGGCTGATTGTTCCCCTATTCATCCTTGTCGAAGGGCTGACCTAATGCCGCCGGCGGGGTGGCGTTCAGGGCGCCGAGCACCCTGGCGATGTCCCTGCGCACCGACTCGGGCAGGTGGGACAGGCTGCGCTCCACCCATTCGGCGTTGCCGATGTTGACCAAAAGAAGGGTGAGTATCATGAGGGGGAAGGGCGCCACCTGGAGGACCTGGGAGGGGACGTTGGGCATGAGGGGTTGGAGCACCAGGCCCAGCCATTGCAGGAAAGAGAAGAAATAGGCTCCCATCGCCGCCCTGAAGGGGCGCCAACCGCCGAAAATGGTGATCGAAAGGATGATCCAGCCTATCCCGTCCAGACCCGAGATCGTGCCCTTCCAGCCCGCCTTTACCGACAACGAATAAATAGGGCCCGCCAGGCCCGCGATAGCGCCGCCTGAGACCGTGTAGAGATAGCGGAGGCGGTTCACGTCGGCTCCCCGCACGTAGGCCGCCCTAGGGTTTTCCCCCAGGCCTTTCAGCATGATGCCGGGCTTGGTGCGCTCCATGTAGAACCAGGAGAGGATGATGAGGAGAAAGCTGGAATAGGTGACTATGTCGTGGCGGAATAAGAGGGTCCCGAGGATGGGGATGGAACTTAAGGCCGGTATGGGCGCCAGATTGAGCCTGGGACCGGGCATTCCCATGATGGGATTGCCCAGGAAGTAGGCCAGGTCGCGGCAGAGCATGGCCAGCACGTAACCGACCGCCACCTGGGACTGCCTGAGGCTGATGCTCGCGAAGGCGACCACCAGCGCGACCGCCGCGCCTATGGCGGCTCCCGCCAGGAAGCCCAGGGCCAGGCTCCCCGTGGCCAGGGATGCGGCGAAACCTCCCATGGCCGAGAGCAGAATCATGCCGTTCATGGCCAGGTTCGATACGCCGGCCCGCTCGCTTATGGTTTCGCCGAGGACGCCGAAAAGTATGGGCGCCGAGGAACTCAAGACGCCGGAAAGGCCGAAGAGAAGTGCGTCGCCGGTCATGGATTGCCCCGCTTTCGGCCCAGAAACTTGAGGCGAAGTCCGTTGCCGATGAGGACGAAGAGCACGAGAAAGCCCTGGATGACCCCGGCCAGGGAAGAATCGAGTTTGAGCACGATAGGCAGCTGTATGGAGCCGACGCCGAGGGCGGCGAAAAAAAGCGCCACGGGGCCGGCGAACACCGGACTGAAATTCACCAGCATGGCGACCATCAGACCCGTGTAGCCGTAACCGCTGGATATCGATGGTATGAGTCGGTGGTAGACCGCGCTTACCTGGACCGCTCCCGCGAGACCCGCGAAGGCGCCGCAGAGGGCGAAGGAGAGGAGCATGTGTTGCCAGGTTGGAATTCCGAGCAGGTAGGCCGCCTTGGGATTTTTCCCGACCGCCTTGAGCCGCAGGCCGAAGTAACTGCCCCTTAAAAGAATGAAGGCCACGACCAGGGCGCAGGCCGCCAGGGCCAGGGGCGCCGGCGCCAGCCTCGATTGGGCCGAAATTGTGGGCATCCAGAGTTCGGGCGCGAAGGGAAGGGTCCCGGACATGGACGCGACGCCCGGCCTTTTCCATGGGCCGAATATGAGCCAGAGGTTGAGGGCCGTGGCAACGAAATTGAGTCCGAGGCCGCCGAAGATTTCGTTAACCCCTCCGAAGGTTTTTAGCGCCCCGGCCAGCAATGCCCAGAAAATGCCGCCCAGCATGCCTGCGGCCACGGCGATGGCGATGATCGCCCCCGGGCTCAGGGCCGAATCCTGCAGGCTGCGCATTGCCCAGGTGCAGAAGATGGCGCCCAGGGTTATTTGCCCCTCGATGCCGATGTTCCACAGTCCGCCGGTAAAGGTGAACAGGAGTCCCGCGGTGGCCAGGGCCAAGGGAACCCAGGAGACGAGGACGTTGGCCGCCACGTTGGGCGAACCGACCGCTCCCTGGAGTATGTTCCCGTAGGCCTGCAAGGGGTTGTTGCCGGTGGCGGCCACGATGGCCGTGGTGAGGGCGAGGCCCACCAGAACCGAACCCGAGCCGAAAATGATTCTTGTCCTCTTGTCGTCACGCATCGCCGTTTCCCTTGAAGGCGTCCCAGCCCATACCGCCTATGAGTTCGCCCAACTTTTGAACGTTGAGCGATTCTGCGGCAATGAGCGGCGTCACTTTCCCCGCGAAAAACACCAAAACCTTGTCGCTGTACCTGAGGATTTCGTCGAGATCGGAGGAAATGAAGAGGATGGCCGTGCCCGAGGCGCAGCGCTCCCTTAGCTTTCCCCAGATATAAATGGTGGATTCTATGTCCAGGCCCCTGGTGGGATGCTCCACGAGAAGGAGGGAAGCTTTTTCCGGCAGAAGGGAAAGCAGGGCGCGCTGTTGATTTCCTCCCGAAAGGGATTCCACGGGACTGTCGGGACGGCCCTTGATGTTGAAGGCGGCGATGCGTGCCTTTGAAAGGGTGGCGGCCGCTTTTTTATCGATAAACGTGCCTCTGGGCTTCACCGACAAGGTAAAGTGCTCGGCCAGGCTCAAGCCGGAAATGAGGCCCTTTTCCAGCCTGGCCGCCGGGAGATAGGCCACTCCCTGTCTCATGTAGTCGTGGTAGGTTTTGCCGTTCATGGGTGTTTCGGTTTCGTCGAGACAGAACTGTCCGCCCGAGGGCTCCACCAGGCCGCCGCAGGCCCGCAGGAAAAGATCCTGTCCCGAACCTTCCATGCCCGCGATGCCAACGACCTCTCCCGCCCTGACTTCGAGGTTTACGTCTTTTATTCTGAGCCTGATCGAATCCAGCGCCCCTGTCTTGACGGTCAACACTTTCTTTCCCGGCGGGACGCCGGATTTGGCGGCCAACTTTACTTCCTTGCCGAACATCATGCGCACCAGGGCTGCCTTGTCGAAGGGCCGCTCCATCGAGCCCGCCAGGACTCCCTGACGGAGAACAGCCGCCCGGCCGCAGAGGGCCTCCACGTCCTTTAGCTTGTGGGAGACGAAAAATACTGTCATGCCTTGGTCGGCCAGGGTTCTCAAGGTCGCGAAAAGCTTTTCCTTCTGCGCCTGGCTTATGCCCGTGGTCGGTTCGTCCAGAATGAGTACCTTGGCTCCCAGCCAGAGCAGGCGCAGAATCTCCAATTGCTGCCGCTCCCCGACGGTCAGCGAAGCTACCCGAGCCTCGGCCGACAGGTTGAAGCCGAAGCGGGCCGAGAGGGAATTGAAGTCGGAAAGGGCCCTGCGTCGGTCGGGGATGAGGCCTCCGGGGCTGCCGAGGATAAAATCGTCGATGACGCGAAAAGGGGGGAAATCCAGGGGATCCTGGTGGAGCATGCCGATGCCCAGCCTGATCGCGTCATCCGGAGAATGAATCCTTACGGTTTTGCCGTCGAAGCGCAGTTCGCCCGAGTCGGGCCTCAGAAAACCCGAAAAAATTTTCATGAGGGTGCTTTTCCCGGCTCCGTTCTCCCCGAGGATACCCTGGATGCAGCCCGGGGGAACGGTCAGGGAGATCGAGTCGTTGGCCTTGAGGGCGCCGAAACGTTTGGAAATATTTTGCAGTTCGATCGTCATTGAGCACCTTTTAGCTGGAATAAATACGATAGCCGGGAACACCCTTTAGGGGTTCCCGGCTATCGGGGGTCGCTTGGATGACGCCTTACTTCGAAACGCTCTGCCCCGTCATGCCCTCGAGAAGCTGCGGAAGGTACCAAATCTGCTGTTCGGTGGCCTTTTCGCCCTTCTTCAGGTAAACCGAGCCGTCCTGGAGGTTCAGCGCTCCGGTCCAGAGGTTGAGGCCCTTGGCGAGTTCGTCGATGAACTTATCGACACCCTCAGAGGCTTCCTTGGACAGGTTGCCTTTGACGAACCCCACGGCGGAGGTATCGGGATTGTTGATGTTCTTCCAATCCGGATCGTTCCACTCGAAGTGGGCTTTCCATGTGCCGTTCATGGCTTCTTTGACAGTCCTGGCGTAGGCGGGGCCCCAGTTGAAATAGGGTACGCCCAGGGAAACGCCCTTGCCCTCGTCCATGGCCTTTGAGTAATCGTAGGGAATGGCCCAGACCTTCTTGCCCTGGGCGGTGAACTTGGCGGCTTCGGCCACCGCTTCCGTGGTGTCTATACCTGAAACGACGACGTCGCAACCTGAGTTGAAGAACTCGTCGGCCACCTGGGTGGGATCGGCGGTGACGCCGGGGATATTGAACCAGAAGCCGATCCAGGTGACCCTGAATTTGAGTTGGGCAGGGTCTTTCTTGAGGTAGTTCACCCAGGCGTACTTGGCGCCTAGATAGACCGAGGCGGCCAGGCGCCTGGTTTCGTCATTGATGAGGGGCCCGAGGTAGCCGATCTGACCGGTCTTGGTGGTCAAGGCGGCGGCGACGCCGGCTATCATCTTGGTATATTCCATTTTGCCCATGATATTGATCATGTTGGCCAAGGGCTTGTAGGCCTTGCCTTCCTTCCATTGCTGGTCGCCGGTGGTCATGATCACGAAGATATCGGGATGCGCGGTGGCGAATTTCACCGCCTCGTCCATCATATCGTCGGAGGAGAAACAAATAAGCTTGGCGCCCTGGGCCACCAGGCTTTCGGCCAGCTGGGACACCGTGGTGCCCGGCCTGTCCGCCGAATTGGCCTTGTCGATGTAAACGAGCTTAGTGCCCGGTACCTTGGCCAGGACGTACTGCATGCCTTCGTAATTGGCCTGGCTCCAGCCGCGGTCGTTGTAAGGACCTACCATCACCAGTCCGATGGTGAGATTCGAACCTGCCGCCTTGGGGGCTTGCGCGAAGGCCGGCATGGCGAAAGCGGCGATGATAACCGCCAGAATGAGAATGCGGAAGCTTTTCATCTCTTTCTCCTTGACCGCGGGAATGTGTGCGAAGGTTGCGGTCGCGCCTTCGCGCACATTATACGATACCGGAGGTTTCCTATAAAGTGAAAAGCTGAAGTTTTCGTGAATGAATTGAGATTTTCGGGACGTTGGCGGTTTTTTCGAATTGGCTTAATTTATTTGATTTATGTATCGCTCCGGGCCCTGATTTCCTTGATGGTATCCTTGAGTCTCTTTTCGAGGAATCGTAATTCCCGTTCGCTCAAGCCCATACCGATGTGCAGCTGCTTGGTTCCGGTTTCTATCACCAGTTCCTTGGCCAGATTGTGGCTGTACTGGACCTTGGCCGGGGCTATTCGAAGGGTGCCGATTTCATCCAGGGGCCAGAGGACGTTCCGCTCAATGCCGAGGATCTCGCTGCGCACCAGGAGCCCTTCGGGACCGAGGACGAGTTTTTTCTTCGTCAGCATTGGGCCGAATATTGTCTTGGCCATGATGAAGCCCACGGCCCAAAAGGGCAGGCTGAAGGCGGGAAAGAAGAGCGGCGCCCGCATGCGAAAGACCATAAGGGTCCAGAAGCCCACAAATCCGATCCAGAAAACGACGAAGGGAATCCCCCTCAACCCTGCGGCGCCTAAACCTAAGCTGGGAAAGCTTATGGAAAGCCGGCCTTCCGATTCGTCCACGGCGAGCTTGCTTCCCATGGGTAGGCTTTTGGGATGGGGCGTATCCGTTTCCGGCTCCACTTCCCGATGCCTGGGTTCTGGTTCCGGGGATGGCGTGGCGGAATAGTTTTCTCCCCGGAGAATCGCCGCGGCCACCGCCGCCGACAACCCTCGGTCGGCCACGTCGGGAGAAAGCCAGGAATCCAGCACGATCTTCAGCCGGGGCGACAGCTCCACCAGCCCGCTCAGGTCGGTGCGCAGGCCCCGGCTGGGGAGTTCGGCGGGGTTGCGCCCGGTGAGCAGAAACACGGCGGTGGCCGCGGCTCCGTAGAGATCCGAACGGTGACTGGCCTTCCCCGCCACCTGTTCCAAAGGAATATAGCCCGCCGTGCCCACCAGGGTGGCCCCCGGATAGAGGGCGCTGCGTACCGCGTCCTGGGCTCCCGAGAAATCCACTAAGGCCAGGGAGGAATCGGGTCTTAAAATAATATTGCGGGGATTCACGTCCCGATGGACCACCGGCGGCCGCAGGGAGCCCAGATAGGCGAGAATATCGGCGAGGCAGGCTAGGATCCGCTCCACCTCCGCCTCGTCGTACTTTTTCCCCGAGGCGACCAGGCGCTCGAGATTGTCGCCCCGGATGTGCTCCATGGCCAGGACCAGTTTAATGGAAGAATCCAGTTCCGTCTCGAACGATCCTTTGTAGGCAGGTATCCCGGGATGGGAAAGCACTTCCAGGGCCTTGGCTTCCCGTTTGAAAACATCCACCGCGTTCCAGGAGGAGGCTTCCTTCAGGTCCAGGATTTTCAGGACAACATCCCCCGCCGGCGCCTCGACAGTCCCTTTTCCCCTGCCCGCCTCCCTTGGGGCCCGGGCTGCTGATTTTTCGCCCTCCGGCTCCTCGGCATGCCGGGCGAGCCAGGTAGAAGCGGTCACGCCCCTGCCGAGTTGCCGCTCAAGTATATAGGGGCCGATTTTTTCGCCGATATTCATCGAATACCCTTGCGCTCCAATTCCTGCCTCACTCCAACGCCTCTCCACCGCCGGGAAGCGCCTGAGCT
>LVBN01000123.1 GCA_001603165.1 Spirochaetales bacterium Spiro_12 | reverse complement strand
CTCCTCTCCGGCACCGTCATCACCCTGGCGCGGGGCAACAGCGGGATAAGCTTTTCCTATTTCTTCCTGGCCGCGATTCTCTCCACCATGCTCCAGGGCAGGCGCCTGGGCATGGCCACCCTCGCTTCCGGCCTGGCTGTGGTACTGATGGCTCTGATTCTCAACTATACGGGAATACTCCATTCGACGGTCACCGACGCCTCATTCTTCCTATCCCCGAGTTCCTGGGCTTTTTCGGTGCTCTCCTTCTTCATGTTCTTCTTCGCCATTCTGGCGGGCATGAAAGATTTCTACACGAGTCTCACCAAGGCTGTCGTCAACCTGGAAGAGGGTATCGCGGAGCGCACCAGGAATATAAAGGCGATCAACGAAGAACTGAAGAACGAGATAGACGAACATATGAAAACAGAGGAAAAGCTGAGTCAAGCCAGGCATGAAGCCGAACAGGCCAACCGCACCAAGAGCAGCTTTTTCGCGGGAATCTCCCACGAGCTACGAACCCCCCTCAACGCTATTCTGGGCTATTCCCAGATTCTCATGCGCGATGCGTCCCTATCCAAGGAATCGATGCGCCAGGTGGAAACGATAAAGACGAGCGGCGAACATCTTTTGGGCCTTATAAACGAGGTATTGGAAATGTCCAGGATAGAAGCCGGCAAGGTGCGCCTCGACCTGAGCCCCTGCGCGATTTCCTCGGTGCTCGAGGAGATACGCATGCTTTTTGCCGGCCAGGCTTCCAGAAAAGGGCTCGCCTTTTCCGTCCGGGAAGAGAGCCCCCTGCCGGACTGCGTGATGACGGATCGGTCGAAGCTGAAGCAAATCCTCATCAACCTCGTCGGCAACGCCATGAAGTTCACCGATTCGGGCTTCATCGATGTGCGGGTCGCCGGAAGCGCCCAGCATCCGGACATTGTGGAATTCTCCGTCAGGGATACGGGCAAAGGCATTCCTCCCGATGCCATCACGCGGATCTTCCTACCCTTCGAACAGACCATCGAAGGGCGAAGCCAGGGCGGAACGGGACTGGGTTTGCCAATCTGCAGGAACTATTGCGAATTGTTGGGCGGAAAAATTTCGGCGGAGAGCAGCCTTGGAAAGGGAAGCGTATTTTCCTTCACGATCCAGGCGCCGGAATGTGTGGACGCCAAGGTATCCGACGAGCCCATCCCCTCGAGAGTGGTCTCCATAAAGAATTCGGCGCGGCCCAGGGTTCTGGTGGTGGACGACAAATCGATAAACAGGGATATCCTGGTCAATATGCTCGTCCCCATAGGCTTCGTGGTGGAGCAGGCCGAGGATGGCGAAAAAGCCCTGAGCCTGCTTCGTACAGCTTTCTTCGATATCGTGCTTTTGGATTATGTGATGCCCGGCGTAAGCGGCAGGGAACTGGTCGACGCTTTGCGAGCGTCGGCGGGGCAATCCAGGCTGAGGATTATCCTGATGACCGGCAGTCTCTTGGAGAATCAGCAACTGGACATCCAGGCCCTGGGCGTCGATGCCTTGCTGGCGAAACCGGTGCTCGAGCGAAGTCTTCTTTCCGAAATAAAACGGCTGGCCTGCATCGATTACAACTGTTCGGACGACGAGGAAAAGAATTCCGGCGTTTTCTGTTCCGACGAAGAAGCCAAGAGGCGCTTGTCGACGATTTCCCCCGGGCTTTTCGAAACCTTGCGGGATTCCATTACTTCCGGGGACCTGGAGGATGTGAAAAGCATCGCCCAGGAAATCGCCCGGGGGGACGAACGGTTAGGAAAGACCCTGGCCGATTGGGCCGGGGGAATTCAGATGGATAGGCTTTTGCGACTTATCAAATAACCGGGGGCTCTTAAAAAGTCTCGTCTCTGCACTTCTCGAATTCCTCATGGTGCAGCATGAAAATGTCCACGATGGCCGGATCGAAGCTCAAGCCCCTTTCAGCCCGGATCATCTCCACGACCCTGGCGTGCGGGATCGCGTCCTTATAGACCCTTTCGGACCTCAGGGCGTCGTAGACATCCACCAGACTCATGATCCTGGCGCTCAAGGGAATACCCTCGCCCACCAAACCCGCGGGATAGCCATGACCGTCCCAGCGTTCGTGATGGTTGCCGGCTATCTCCATCCCCATTTTCAGATAACTGTTGTTGGGCGACTTGGCCAGGGCCTGGCCCAGATATTCTTCGCCGATGAGGGTGTGCCGTTTCATCTGGGCGTACTCCTCGGGCGAGAGTTCGTCGTTTTTATGGAGAATCGCGTCGTTTATGGCCACTTTCCCTATGTCGTGCAAGGGGCTGGCGTTGTAGATATTTTCGATGAATACCTTGTCGATCTTGTCCGAAAAACGGGGATCCCGGCTCATCAATTGGGCCAGGAGGCGGCAAAGACGCTGGGTGCGCTCGATATGGTCCCCGGTTTCGCTATCCCGCACGGAAGCCAGCTTGGTCATCGTGGTGATGAGGGCCAGATGCCCCTGGGAGAGTTCCTCGACCTGACGGCGGACTTTTTCCTCCAATCGGGTGTTGTACTCCTCAAGTTCGTTGCGAAGGAACTTCAGGTCCAGGTGTACCGCCACCCTGGCGCGGACTTCCATGACGCTAAAAGGCTTGGTTATATAATCCACCGCCCCGGTCTGAAAGGCCTTGAGTTTGTCCAGGGGCTCCGAGAGGGCGCTGATAAAGATGATCGGTATGGCCGCGGTGAGCGGATCCGCCTTGAGTATGCCGCAAGCTTCGTAGCCGTCCATGCCGGGCATCATGATGTCCATGAGAATGAGATCGGGAAGCCTTGCCCGGGCCGCTTCGATCGCCATGGCGCCGTTGGGCAAGGTCATGACCTTATAGCCCGCAGGCTGGAGTATGGTCGCCAAAAGGACAAGGTTTTCCTGGGTATCGTCGACCACCATGACCGTGGCTTTTCTGCCGCCGGCGTCGTTCATGCCCTCCTACGCTCCATGGTCTTCAGTATACGTCCAGCTAATCGTTCCGGCAA
The DNA here is from genome assembly GCA_001603165.1 of Spirochaetales bacterium Spiro_12. Lineage (GTDB taxonomy): Bacteria > Spirochaetota > Spirochaetia > Treponematales > Rectinemataceae > UBA2256. The sequence continues at coordinate 36,543 of LVBN01000123.1, read as the reverse complement.
CCTGGAATATCCCTCAAAAATCCACACCGGGCGGCAAGGTCTTTGGCCACGCGCTGCGACGACGGCTCATCCCGTGACGAAAAAGACAGGGATCGGAGGAATTTATGTTCTGGAAGCCCAGCCTTTCCTGGTGTAGAATATCCGGCGAAACGAGGAGAAAGCCATGTCCCCCTATTCCATCGATTACTACAAAGAGAGCGCGGACTTTATTCTGGAACGTATCGGCGGCAAGCCCGAGACAGCCCTGGTCCTCGGCTCTTCCCTCGGCTCCCTGGCCGAGGGTATCGAAAACCCCGTGGAACTGGACTACCGGGGAATTCCCAATTTCCTCGTCTCCACCGTGGAGTCCCACGCGGGAAAGTTCGTATTCGGCACCCTGGAAGGAAAATTCGTCGCCTGCATGTCGGGGCGCTTCCATTACTACGAGGGTTACGCCTTCGAGGAATTGGCCGCCCCGATGCGGGTGCTCAAGCTATTGGGCGTTAAGCGAACGATTCTCACCAACGCGGCCGGGGCGGTAAACGAGGCTTATAAGGTGGGCGACATAATGATCATCCGGGACCACATCAAGTTCGCCTCGGGCAGCCCCATGCGAGGTTCGAACATACCCGAATTCGGTCCCCGCTTTTTCGATGTCACGGGAATGTACAATCCCGCCCTGAGGGCCCTCGCGCTGACACAAGCCAAGGCCATAGGCCTTGAGGAAAGGATGAGGGAGGGCGTGTACTTTTATTTCGGCGGGCCCCAATTCGAAACCCCGGCGGAAATCCGGGCGGCCAGGATCCTGGGAGGGGACGCCGTGGGCATGTCCACGGTCACCGAGGCTCTTACCGCGGCCCACTGCGGTATGGATATCCTGGGGCTGTCGCTGATCACGAACATGGCGGCGGGTATTGGGCCAGAAAGACTCTCGGGCGAGGAGGTATCCCTGGCCGCCCGGGAAGCTTCGGGCAGGCTTAAAGCCCTGATCGGGGCCATCCTGAGGGCGCTCTGATGCCCCCGGAGTCTACGTCTTTTCTTTTTCGAAACATAGCTCTGGCCGGGCCTTCCGGCGAACTGCTGGAGAACAGGGATATTCTGATCGAAAAGGACAGGATCGTTTCGATAGGCCTCAGCGGCGAAAGGACGAATGCCGCAGCCCCGCGGGCAGCCAATCCCGCAGGAGGGACGGAAAAACCGCCGGCGGATCTCGCCGGTCAGGTCAAACTCCCTGCCCAGGTCTACGACGGAGGGGGCAAGCTGGCCCTGCCGGGGTTTTACAACCTCCACTGCCATGTTCCCATGACCCTCCTCAGAGGATACGGCGAGGGCCTGCCTCTCAAGACCTGGCTTTTTGAGCGGGTATTTCCCTTCGAAGCCCTGCTGACCGAAGAGGATTGCTACTGGGGAAGTCTTTTGGGCATCGCCGAAATGCTGGCCGGCGGCACGGTTTCCTTTTCGGACATGTACCTCCTGACCCCCGGCATCGCCAGGGCGGTACGGGAGAGCGGCATCAAGGCCAATCTCTCCCACGGCTACTCCACGGCGCCCGGAAGCAAGGGATTCGCCGATTCCAGGGCCTACGAAGGCACCAGGTTTCTCATCGAAGCGGCCCGGGAAGACAAAAGCGGACGTCTGGTCGCCGACGCCGCCGTGCACGCCGAGTACACCTTTGGCGACGAGCGCTTCGGACGGGAGATAGCCGAGTTTTGCCGCGAGGAGGACCTGCGTCTTCAAATTCACCTTTCCGAAACCCGGGAGGAGCACGAGGCCTGCAAGGCCAAACGGGGTCGCACGCCCACCGCCTTTTTCGATTCCTGCGGCCTCTTCCAGACACCGACGATCGCGGCGCACGGGGTATGGCTGGAGGAAGGGGATCTGGATATCTTCGCCGAAAGGGGAATAAGCCTGGCCCATTGTCCGGTGAGCAACCTGAAGCTGGCCTCGGGCATCGCCCCGATTCAAAAAATCGTCGACCGGGGAATCCGGGTTTGCCTGGGCACCGACGGAGCGGCCAGCAACAACAATCTCAACCTTCTCAAAGAAGCGAATCTGGCCTCCCTGCTCCAGAAAGGCCTTACCGGGGATCCCCTGGTCCTGGGCCCGGCCAGACTTTTAGAACTGGCCTGCCGGAACGGCGCCTTCGCCCAGGGCCGGGCGGATTGCGGCAGCCTCGAAGCGGGCATGAAGGCCGATATCATCGTCTTCGATCTCGAAGCCGCACACCTGCGGCCGGTCTACGATCCCCTGGTTTCGGTATTTCACGCCGCCGATCGGGGCGATATCGTCCTCACCATGGTGGATGGGCGGGTCTTGTACAAAAACGGCGAATTCACGAGTATCGATATCGCCCAGGTTCTGGCCGAAACCGACCGCATCCGCGGCGAAAAACTGTATCGACTTGAAGGAAAACGATGAACGAAAGCGCCTTGATATTGGAAAACGCCTCCCGGGTAATCGTCGGCAAAGGCAGGGCCCTCGAACTGATGACCGTCGCCCTGCTGGCCGGCGGCCATATTCTTCTCGAGGACGTACCCGGTCTGGGCAAGACCCTCATGGCCAAAGCCCTGGCCAGGAGCATCGGAGGCAGCTTCAAGCGGATTCAATGCACCCCCGACCTTTTGCCTTCCGATGTGACGGGACTCTCGGTCTACAACCAGAAGAGCGGGGAATTCGTCTTTCATCCGGGGCCGGTCATGGCCAACGTTCTATTGGCCGACGAGATAAACAGGACCATCCCCAGGACCCAGGCGAGCTTGCTGGAGAGCATGGGGGAAGGTCAGGTTACCGTGGACGGCCGGACCCTCGAGCTGCCGAAACCCTTTTTCGTCATCGCCACCCAGAATCCCATCGAACTGGAGGGGACCTTTCCCCTTCCCGAAGCCCAGCTGGACCGTTTTCTCATGAAAATTCATATCGGATATCCAAAAAAGGAAGAGGAGTTGAGTCTTCTCGAACGCTTCATCGGCCAGGATCCGCTGCTGAGCCTGAACGCCGTATCGAGCCCGCAGAGAATCCTCCTTTTGCAGCAGGAGAGAAAAAACGTCCTCGTCTCCCCGCCGGTGAGGGAGTACATCACGGACCTGGTGGGCGCCACGCGCAAGCACCCCAAGGTTCGCTACGGAGCAAGCCCCCGCGGTTCGCTCGGGCTGACGAGGGCCGCCCAGGCTCTCGCCCTGGTGCGGGGACGGAATTTCACGCTTCCCGACGATGTAAAGGAGCTGGCCGGATCGGTCCTGCCCCACAGGATGATTCTCCGGAACGAGGAGCGGGCCAAGGGGCTGACGGCGGAGGCCGTGGTGGCGGAAATCCTGGCCACCCTCCCTATGCCATCGCCGGTCTAAGCTTTTCGATGAAGTACAGAAAAAGCGATTACAGCGTTTCGAGCTATTTCGTTATTCCTCTGACCCTGATTTTTCTGGGACTTGTCGCTTTTATCGCCGCGGCCAAGGCTTCCGAAGCCCTGGCGCGCTTTTCGGCGATAACCCTCATTCTCATGCTGGCCTTGCGTTTAAATGGCCGGCTGGGTCTGGCCGGGCTGAAAGTAGCCTTCGGGCTGGAAGCCCGGCGGCTTTTCCGGGGGGAGGAATTCGAGCTCAGGGCGGAAATTCACAACGCCAAGGTGCTTCCTGTTTGGCTTCGGATCGGTCTCGATAGGCCGGAAGCCCTCGTTCCCGTTTTGGAGGAGGGGGTTCAGGGCGAAAGCACTCTTCTTCCCTTTGAAAAAGTACGGGGAACCTGGCGCTTCAAGGCCGACCGGCGGGGCGTCTACAGCCTCGGTCCCGCCAAGCTCAGCGCCGGCGATATTCTCAACCTCTATCGAAGAGAAAAGCGCATAGCCCTCGATCAGGAGATAATCGTCTACCCCAGGCTTCTACCTGTACATAGCCCGGATCTTCCCTTCAGGGAGTATTTCGGCGCCCGGACGACCGAGGGGATTGTCGAGGATCCCGCCTGGTACGAGGGAACGAGGGAGTATACGGGCAACAGGTCGGCCAGGGCCATCCACTGGAAGGCCAGCGCGCGGCTGGGCGAGCTTCAGGAGAAGATTTTTCAGGCCAGCACCCAACGAAAGATCATGATCCTCGTGGAAGGGGAAGGCTTCGCCAAAGCGGAGGACGGGGAAGGTTTCGAGCGGGCCCTGGAAATCGCCGCCTCCCTGGCTTCGGTCTTCGCGGAAAGCGGAGCCTATTTTTCGGTGGCCACGGACCGTTTGTCAAAGGGTTTTTCCCCTATTCTTCCCCTGGGCAGGGGTCCGGAACATCTAGGTTCCAGTCTCGAGCTTCTGGCCCGTTGCGAACTTTCTTTCGGCCAATCCTTGCCGAGGCTGGTATCGCTCATGAACCTCCAGGGCGCCGAATTCGTGGTGATTGCCAGGGAGCCCGGCGATTCGGTTAAAAAATTTCTTTCCCCCTCGCCCTTCAGGCAGGATAGGCTCTTCTTCGTATTTTCCAGACAAAAACCCGATGAAACCAGCCAGGGCTACCGCTCTTGCAGCTTTAGGGAGCTCTCGGGCTCGACTTGTGTCGAAGACGGCGTCGAAGAGGACGGCGAAACAGGCTCCGGAGGCGCGCGCGCCAAAGCCGCGCCGGATGGAAGCGTTAGAAAGGTCGCCGGCCAGGCCCCCGGGGCGAATAGTCCGGAAAGGACCGGGACATGAAGGCCTTTCTCGTCTTTCTATCGGCCATGGAACTGATCAAGCTCCATTGCCTTTCATCGTTTTTCTTTTTGCTGGCCGGCGAAAACCTCCCTCTCATGCCTTTAAGCCTTGCCTATATCATCGCCCTGGCGACCGACAGGATTCTGGCCAGGAAGAGCAGAAGGGTTTTGTCGTATTTTTTAGTCCACGCGGCGGTTTTCGCCGCATCGTTCTATTTAGTTCTCCTGCTTACACAGGGGAGCGCGGCGCAGCTCCGGGGATTGTTTTTCCAGGCTAAGCCAGCGGACCTATCTTTTTATATCCTTCCGGGGACCTTGGCGCTTTATTGGCTCAGGGGTCTCTGGATCGTGAAGCAAGGCTCTGAGCACGAATTCACCGCGCTGCGCTTCGACGAGGGCATAGTGCTTTTCATGCTCAATCTCTTTTTCGTGGCGCTTCTCAAGCTGGACAATCCCGTGCCCGGAAGGCTCGCGATTCCCTTTTTCGTCTTCGGGATTCTCGCCTTGGGAATATCCAACGCCGACCAAGGCCGAAGAGGCGGGCTTTCGGCTCGTTCCAAGGGAGCGATGGTCGCGGCGGCGGCCGGTATTTTTATTCTGGGCGCCCTGGGGCTCGCCCTGCTGATCCCTTCGCTTCTGGAACCCGCCAGAAAGGCGGCCGCGGGTCTAAAAGGGGCTTCGCTGTCCTTGCTGAATATAGTCGCCGCGATTCTTCTCTGGCTTTTTTCGCGGAAGGGGCCGCCGCGGCCCACCGGGGCTTTGGAGTCTTCGGGAGGGGCCCCTCCCCTGGCCGAGGAAATCGGCCGGCAGGATATGCCCGTCCTGCTGATGTGGATTCTCGTCGCGCTGCTGATCCTCGTCGCTGCGGCTATCCTGGTCCTTCTCGTTTCGATGCTGATAAAGTTTCTCTCGGCTAAAACCAAACAAAGCCCGGCCAAGCCCAAGGGACGGTCGCCGCTCGCCCTGCTGCGGGCATTCTGGCGGAGTTTGCGGGGGTTTTTTGAAAAGCTCGTACGGCGCCTTGGCCGCCGGCGCGGCCTGAGCCCCGCCCTGGAAGCCTACCGCCGCGTGCTGGCCGCGGGCCGCGCCGGCGGCGCTCCCCGGACAAGGAGCGAAACTCCCCGGGAATACGCCCTTCGTCTGGAGGCCAGCTTCGGGGCCGCTAAAAACCAGGCCCTTCCCATCGTCGCGGAAGTGGAAAAGGAAGTGTACGGCCCGGGCGCGGCAAGCCACCCAGGGGATGATCCGGCGGCGGAGCGGGAATTTTCAAAGCTGCGCCAGTTAAGCGCCAGCTTCAGCCCCGCGAAATTTTTCATAGCCCGGATAGGAAAAAACTTAAGCCTTCTCAATCCGAAAAGCCGGCGAAATCGCCCAAGCTTTTAAAAACCGAAAAACGCCTATACCCCAGGAGACGCAGGCGCCGTTGATCACCGAGCCCGGTACCGGGCCTTATACAGGGCGGCATAGGCCCCCTGGACCTCCGGCCGGTGGCGGCGAATGTTCTTCTCTATCGTACCCCCGCGATTTTGGTTGACAAATCGCTTTTTTCCGGTAAACTGTAATCAAACTGGAACCGGTTACACATGGCAACCATACACGACGTTGCCCAGCGCGCCGGGGTTTCGGGCGCGACCGTCTCGAGGTTCTTCAACGGGGGATACGTGGGCGCGCCTACGCGGGCGGCCATTGAGAAAGCCGTCAGGGAACTCGGGTACGTCCCCAATTCCGTGGCCCGCGCGCTCTCCGCCAAGTCCTCCCGGGTCGTCGGCCTCGTGGTCCCCAGTATCACAAATCCCTTTTTCCCGGAACTAGCCTACGCCGTAGAGGAGGAATGCGCCAAACGCGGATTTCGCCTGGTCCTCTGCAACGCCGGAGGCTCCGCCGAGAAGGAAAAAGCCTTTATCGAGGCCCTGGCCGCCGGGTTCGCGGACGGCATTATCACCTCCACCGGAAATTGCGGAGAGGCCTACGACCGGATCGGGATACCCGTCGTTTCCGTAGACCGGGAGCTGGGGTCCGGGGCGCCTCACGTGACCTCGGACAATTATTCGGGGGGCCGCATGGCCTTCCGGTGCTTACAGCGGGCCGGCCGGAAGCGGCTTTTGTTCCTGGGGGTCCCGGAGGAATCGACGAGCCAGCGCCGCCGCCGGGAGGGTTTCCTGGACGAGGCGCGCCGCGCCGGGGTCGAGGTGGATATTCTTGTGGCGAATGACGAAGCCGAATACTCCACCCTTTGCGACCAGGCGGATCGCCTTAGCCGGTACGACGGAATTTTCGCCTGGAACGACATAGCCGCGGTAGGGGCTATACGAACTCTGCACCAAGCGGGCAAGAAAGTCCCCCGGGATGTGGCGGTCATCGGCTTTGACGACATCCATATCGCCCGGCTTTTCATACCTTCAATCAGCACGATAGCCCAATGCATCTCCGAAATGGGCCGGGCGGCCACGGAACTTCTCATGCGCATGATCTCGGGGGAAAACCTCGTAGGGGTGAATTACCTCCTGGGCGTGGAGCTCATGGAGCGGGAAACCACGGCCGGAAAACAGGGAGGGGGACATGAAACGACACGGCATCCTGAATTCGGAGATAGCCGCGGTTCTGGCGCGGCTCGGGCATACGGACACCATCTGCATAGCCGACTGCGGACTTCCCATACCGGCGGGGGTTCTTAGAATAGACCTGGCGCTGCGGCCAGGTCTCCCTTCTTTTCTCGACGTGCTGGACGCTGTTGCGGCGGACATGGAGATAGAGGCGGTCACGCTGGCCCAGGAGATACGGGACTGCAATCCCTCCCTGGAGGCGGAGATCCTTTCCCGTTTCCCGAACACAAAACTCGCCTACCTGCCCCACGAAAACTTCAAGGCGGAGACCCAGGCCTGCCGCGCCGTAATACGCACAGGGGAGGCCACTCCCTACGCGAATATCCTGCTCCGTTCCGGCGTTCCGTTTTAAGAGGAGACCCCGTGAACCTGGAAATGCGAGGAATTCACAAATCCTTCGGCACTATCCCGGTGCTCAAGAACATGAACCTGGAGGTCCGGGAAGGCGAGATCCACGCCCTGGTGGGGGAGAACGGGGCGGGGAAGTCCACGCTGATGAGGATCCTCGGGGGGGTGATCTCGAAAGACGCAGGGGAGATACTGGTGGACGGCCGCCCCATCGAAATTTCGAAGGTCCGCGACGCGGAACGTGCGGGGATATCCATCATCCACCAGGAACTCAGCGTGCTCCCCAATATGACCGTGGCGGAAAATATTTTTCTGGGCATGGAGCCGCGCACCCGGCTGGGGCTCGTGGATTCCAAGGCCATGCGCCGCGCAGCGGCGGAAACCCTCGGGCGGCTCGGTCTGGGACTGGAGCCCCGCGTCCGGGCGGGGGATCTCGGAGTGGGACAGCTCCAGCTCGTGGAGATAGCCAAGGCACTCATCCGGAAGGCCCGGCTCATCGTAATGGACGAACCCACGAGCGCTCTCTCGGAGCGCGAAACAAAACGCCTGTTCGAAGTCATGCGGGCTTTAAAAGCCGAAGGCGTCTCCTTCGTGTACATTTCCCACCGACTGGAAGAACTCTTCGCCATCTGCGACCGCCTCACAGTCCTGCGGGACGGCGAGTACGTGGGTTCGGCCTCCATCCGGGAACTCTCCCTGGAGCGGGTGGTAGCCATGATGGTGGGCCGGGAAATCGGCGATCGGTTCCCCGTCAAGACGAACCGGCCGGGAGGTGTCGTCCTCGAGGTCCGGGACCTCGGGCGGGGACGCGACTTCAAAGGCATATCTTTCTCCCTGCGCCGGGGGGAGATCCTCGGGGTGGCTGGGCTCATGGGCGCGGGAAGGACGGAGCTGGTGCGCGCCCTCTTTGGGGCCGAGCCGGCGGAGCGGGGCAATATCCTCCTGGACGGCCAGGAGGTTCGGATCCGGTCCCCCCAGGAAGCCATGGCGCTGGGCCTGGCTCTGGTCACCGAGGAAAGGAAGGTCGACGGTCTCTTCCTCCCCTTCGGCGTGGACTTCAACATCGGTTCGGCCAGCTTTCCCTCCCTGGCCACCCTCGGCGTCCTTTCGCCCGGCAAACTGGAGGCCTTCGCGGGGAAAGCGGCGGAGGCCTTGCGGGTGAAGACCCCCTCCCTCGCATCCCCGGCGGCGAGCCTCTCGGGGGGAAATCAACAGAAGGTGGTACTGGCCCGATGGTTGGCGCGGGAGCCCCGCGTCCTCGTCCTGGACGAGCCCACCAGAGGAGTCGATGTGGGCGCGAAGCGCGAAATCTACGAGATCATCGATCGTTTGGCGGCCCGGGGCGTGGCGGTACTCATGGTATCCAGCGAACTACCGGAGATAATCGGCATGAGCGACCGCGTCCTGGTAATGAGAAACGGAAAGAACGCCGGACTCCTGGAATCCGGCTTTACCCAGGAACAAATCATGTCGCTCGCGACGGGAGTATGAGGATCATGAAAATTCGCTTCGGAAAGCTCGTTTCGCGCCTTGGCCCGCTCTTGGGCTTACTCATCCTGAGCGCTCTTTTGGCCGCCCTTTCCCCGGATTTCCTCACGGTTTCCAACCTGATGAATATCCTGAATCAGGTTTCTCTCAACGGACTCGTGGCTGTGGGCATGACCTTTGTGATCCTGACCGGGGGCATCGATCTCTCCGTGGGATCCATCCTGGCCCTGACGGCGGCGCTCCTGGCGGCCATGCTCAAGGCGGGGATCCCGGACTTCCTGGCCATTCCGGCGACTATTCTACTGGGTCTGGCCCTGGGCATGGCCAGTGGGGTGGCTATCTCGATCTTCCGGCTTCAGCCCTTCATCGTGACCATGGCCTTTATGACCATCTACCGGGGAGCGACCTTCGTCTTCACCCAGGGCCGGCCCATAACGGGATTGGGAAACCGGAGGATCTTCGCGGCCCTGGGCCGAGGCGAGCTCGGCGGAGTTCCTTGGTCGGGACTGGTCTTCCTGGCGGGGATAGGAATCACGGCCTTCGTCCTGGCACGGACGGTATACGGAAAGTACGTCTACGCAGTGGGCGGAAATCCGGAGGCGGCACGCCTTTCCGGCCTGGCGGTCAGGAAAATAACGGCCAGCGTCTATGCCGTCTCGGGAATCTTCGCGGCCCTGGCCGGGATAGTTCTGACCTCCCGTCTGGACTCGGCCCAGCCCCTGGCGGGTAACGGTTACGAGCTGGACGCCATCGCCGCGGTGGTTCTGGGCGGTACGAGCCTCTCGGGCGGGAAGGGTTTTATGCTGGGAACCCTCATCGGGGCCTTCATCATCGGGGTGCTGAACAATGGGCTCAATCTTCTGGAGGTCTCCTCCTTCTACCAGCAGATCGTAAAGGGCGGGGTAATTCTTCTTGCGGTCCTTCTAGACCGCAGGAAGTGAAAAATACGATACCACAGAAAGGAGGTTATGGTATGAAAAGGATTCTCGCAGCATTGACCGCCGTACTGCTTTGCGCGGCCCTGCTCGCAGGGTGCGGGAGAGACGCCAAGGCCTCGGCCAAAAAGATCGGACTGGCTATCTCCACCCTCAACAACCCCTTCTTCGTCACCCTCAAGGATGGGGCATCGGCCAAGGCGACGGAGCTGGGTTATGAGCTTGTCGTGACGGACGCTCAGGACGATCCGGCCAAGCAGGCGGGGCAGGTCGACGACCTCATCCAGAAAAAAGTGGCTGTTATCCTTATTAATCCCTGCAACTCCGACGCGGCCAAGACAATGGTCGAGAAGGCTGCCAAGGCGGGCATCCCGGTCATCTCCGTGGACCGGGGCGTGAATGGAGCGGAGGTTCTCTCGCACATAGCCTCGGACAACGTGGCCGGCGGCGCCCTGGCCGGGCAAGAGCTTCTGGCCCTCGTGGGGGAAGGCGCCAAGGTCGTGGAGCTTGAGGGCATCCCCGGGGCCTCGGCCGCCGTGGACCGCGGCAAGGGCTTCAATGAGGCTGTGGTCGGCAAACTAAACGTCGTGGCCCGTCAGCCTGCGGACTTCAACCGGGACAAGGGTTTCACGGTCATGCAGAACATCATCCAGGCCAACAAGGACATCCGGGGGGTCTTCGCGCACAACGACGAGATGGCCCTCGGGGCTATCAAGGCCCTCGAGGCCGCGGGGCTCAAGGACGTGATCGTCATCGGCTTCGACGCCGTGGACGATGCCGTGGCCGCGGTAAAAGCCGGGAACATGAAAGCTACGGTGGCCCAGAAACCCTCTCTCATCGGATCCATGGCCGTGGAGACCGCTGTCGCCCACATCAAGGGCGAGGCAGTCCAAAAACAGATTCCCGTTCCCCTGGAACTCGTGAAGTAGGCTTTTGTACTTGCATCGAAGATTGTTGAGAGAATGGGGAAACGAGGACAGAAGGCGGCTCGGGCTTAAGGACAATCCCCTGCGGCGCTGTCCTGGGAACTTTTCGGGAGCCTTTTCAACAATCTTCGATGCAGTGGCTGAGTTCTTCTCCCTCGCCCCCGGTGCCGAAAACCCGCCCGAGGGCTGGGGGGCCCCTGACGCTCCCATCAACCTCCAGGAGGATACACCGTGCGTCTTCTCAACTTTGGCTCCCTCAACATCGACTACGTCTACAGAGTGGATTCGTTCGTCCGTCCCGGCGAAACGAAAACCGCCCGATCCCTCTCCATCTTTCCGGGGGGCAAGGGTCTCAATCAATCCCTGGCTCTGGCCAAGGCCGGCATAGAGGTGTGGCACGCCGGGAAGACGGGAGCCGACGGAGATTTCCTTCTTGCGGAACTCAAGAGGGGAGGAGTGAATGTTTCCCGGGTGGGACGCTCCGCCGAGCCCACGGGTCATGCGATCATCCAGGTGGACGACTCGGGCGGAAACTGCATCATCCTGTACGGCGGGGCAAACCGTGATATCGATCCGGACTATGTGGACCAGGCCCTCTCGGGATTTGGGCGGGGAGATATGCTTGTCCTGCAAAACGAAATTTCCTCCATCCCTAAAATCCTGAGCGCCGCCTCGGAGAGGGGCATGCGCATAGCCATGAACCCCGCGCCCTTCCATGCGGAGGTGTTGGACTACCCGCTGGAACTCCTGGACTTTCTCATACTCAACGAGATCGAAGCCGAAGGCCTTTCGGGAGAAGGCAGCCCCGAGCGGGCCATCCAATCCCTACGCGCCCGCTATCCCCGGGCCGGAGTGGTGATAACCCTAGGCGAACAGGGGGCGCTCTACGCCGACGCCTCGGGGCTCCTGAGCCACCCGGCTTACCGCGTGCGCGCAGTGGACACGACGGCCGCGGGAGACACCTTTTCCGGCTATTTCCTGGCAGTCATAAACGAGGGCGGAAGCGCGGCCGAGGCCCTCGAACTGGCGTCCCGGGCTGCGGCCATTTGTGTCACCCGCCCGGGAGCGGCCGTTTCCGTCCCCTCCCGAAAAGAGGTGGACGCTTTTCTCTCCCAGGCAGAATAAGGGACGGCGGCGGGCCCCGGCCCTGCGGAGCCTCCGGGAAGCGTTCCCTCCCCAGGCCGGGGAAATAAGCCGCCAGGACAAGCTGATTCCTCCTGCGAATCACGCCAGCGGAACCAGGTCCCCGAACTGGGCCTTATACAGGGCGGCATAGGCCCCCTGGACCTCCAGCAGCTCACCATGTGTCCCCTGTTCCCTGATGCCCTCGTCATCGATATAGATAATCTCGTCCGCGTCCCGGATGGTGGAAAGCCTATGGGCTATCACCAAGCTTGTCCTGCCTTCCATCAGCTCCTCCAGCGAATGCTGGATAGCCAGCTCCGTGGCCGTGTCCAGGGCGGATGTAGCTTCGTCCAATATCAGGATCGGCGGGTTCTTGAGGAAGATCCTCGCTATGCTTATCCGCTGCTTTTGCCCGCCCGAAAGCATCACCCCCCGCTCGCCCACATAGGTATCGTAGCCCTGGGGAAGGGACAGCACGAACTCGTGGATATTGGCCCGTTTGGCAGCGGCGACTATCTCCTCGTCGGTGGCTTCCAACCTGCCGTAGCGAATGTTCTCCTTTATCGTATCCGCGAAGAGGAACACATCCTGCTGCACGATACCGATATTCTCCCGCAGGGAGGCCAAGCTCAGATCCCTGATATCCCTGTCGTCGATTTTGATCGAACCGCCCTGAATCTCGTAGAACCGCGGGATAAGCCTGCAGAGGGTTGTCTTGCCGCCTCCCGAGGGCCCCACGATGGCCAACTTCATCCCCGCCCTGACCTTCAGGTTGATGCCCGACAGCACCCGTACCGAATCGTTATAGGAGAAAGAAACATCCGACAATTCGATCTCTCCCCTGGGATTCTCCAGGTCGATCGCTCCGGGTCTGTCCCGGATATCAGGCTCCACCCGCATGAGCTCCACGAAGCGGTCGAAGCCCGCCATGCCGGTTGAATACTGTTCGAAAAAGGACACGAGTCGCTTGATCGGCTGCAGGAAGGTGCTCACGTAGATGGTGAAGGCGATCAGATCGGCGTAGTTCATCTTCCCTTTCATGACAAAGAAGCCGCCCAGGGCCAGCACGATGATATGAAGTATGCTGGTGGCGAACTCCATGCCCCCGTGAAAAACTCCCATGGCCTTATAATAGCTGCCCCGGGCTTGGCGGTATCGGCCGTTGCCCTCCAGAAATTTCTCCACCTCGTATTCTTCGTTGGCGAAGGCCTTAGTCTCCCGTACGCCGGAGATCGAGCTTTCAAGATTCGCGTTTATACCCGCCGTTTTCTGCTTTACCTCCAGGGCCGCCGTGGCCAAGACCCGTCTCCGCCTCGCGGTAAAGACGACGATCACGGGCACGAAGACCGCCAGTACCGCCGCCAAGGGCCACCAAATAAAGGTCATGGCGATGAACGAGCCGATCAGGGTAATGGCGGAAATGAAAAGGTCCTCAGGCCCGTGGTGGGCCAGCTCCACAATCTCGAAAAGATCGCTCACCACCCTGGACATGAGGTGGCCGGTCCTGGTCTTGTCGTAGAACGAAAAGGGGAGCTTCTGCAGATGGACGAAGAGGTCCCGCCTGATGTCCGTCTCCATCCTCACTCCCAAAAGATGGCCCCAATAGGTCACTATATAATGAAGAAATCCCCTTAAGACAAAAGCCGCCGCGACGGCGCCCACCAGAATCGCGAAAAGTCCCCAAGCCTTTTGGGGGATGAGCGTGTTCAGCGAATATCGGGAGAGCAGGGGGAAGCTCAAATCGATAAGCGAGATGATGAAGGCGCAGCCCATATCCATCAAAAAGAGGCGCAGATGGGGCTTGTAATACCCGACGAAAATCGCGAGCTTGGGTTTCGAGACAAAGGGATTAGGACTCAAGGATTTTCCTCCGGAACTTTATCCGGAATGATACTCCGTCGTCGCCAAACTATTCAACCGCGCCATACCCCGCACGAAACCCCGGGATTTACAGAATCTATCGGGTCAGAACGAGCCGGATCTTGCTGTTCCATGTATCGGCTACAAACAGCTTGCCCGGGCCTCCCGAACTCAGCCCTCTAGGATTGCTGAAGGAAGAATCCAAGGCGGGACCATCCTGATATCCCGCGGTTCCTGATCCCGCAATTGTAGTCACCTGTCCTTCAGGCGTTATAGAACGAATTTTATTGTTCCCCGAATCAGCGACATAAATATATCCCGAAGCGCTCAACGCCAGAGCTCTTGGGGAGGTAAACGAGGCAGCGGGGCCTAAGCCATCCGCCGATCCGCTCGAAGCTCCGCCGGCGAGAGTACTTACGTTTACATTTGCGGTATTGATTTTCCGAATTCTATGATTCATCGTATCTGCAATATAAATAGCACCAGGACCTGTAATTATACCCGACGGAAAACGGAAGGAAGCGCTTGTTCCTGTTCCGTCAGCCCACGAGGCGGTTCCCGATCCGGCATAGGTTGTTACCGTTCCTTGAGACTCGTACACTCTGCGTATTTTATTGTTGTTTGAATCGGCGATGTATATATATGTTCCAGCGCTCACGATTCCGCAGGGATACCTCAACCGCGCCGTACCATTCAGTCCGGAAGTGTTGATGGTCCCCTCCGCATCTCCTTCGGTTCCATTTCCTACCAAAGTTTGGACCTCTCCACTGGTGGTGACTCGACGAATCGCATGATTGCCGGAGTCGGCCACGAGAAGGTTTCCGTTGGACTCAACAGCGATTGCCGATGGTTCGTTAAAGGCTGCCGCCGTGCGTAAACCATCGATAAAACCGGCTTGACGTGTACCGGAACCTCCGCCTCCCGCGAAGGTGCTCACCACGCCTTCGGGAGTAATCTTTCTTATTCGGTTATTGCCCGTGTCAGCCACATAGAGATTACCGTCTTTGCCCAAAACGACATCGCCCGAACTATTAAAGCTAGCACCGATCCCTTCCCCATCCACATAACCATTACCCCCTCCTGCAAAAGTCCGGGCTCCTGGCTTGAGGGCCAGATCCGCTTCCGCAAGTGGAAAATCGCATTTCGTGGTCAATCCTTCGGCGATATATATTTCTTCCGTATCCCGCCAAAGAGCCTCCGTACTAAAACTAAGATCCGAAAGCCGGACATCGAGGCTGTAATACCCCTTCGCCAATTGCCGTAAGCCTGTGGCCTCCACTTGCGAATAGTCGCTGGAAAAAGCGACAGTATGCCTTTCGCCTGTTTGGGAAACGAATTCCGCCACTGGGTTCGGCGTACTTATCATCCCGCCGGGCCAGGAAATCGAAATCGTATAAAATCCGTTTCCGTCGAGGGCCTTGCATACCAATCTCGCGTGGGTTTGCGTGGCTTTTTCCAGCTTCACCGTCAGGGGAGGAGAAACTCCCACCAGGGTTCCGGCGGCATTTTTCGCCACAGCGCTGATCGTCCACTCCCCCGCCGACAGGCTCGCCCGGGTAAAGAGAGAAGAGGCGTAGCCCTCCTCCGAAAAGCTCGCGCCTTCCGGCCCAGTCCCGCTTATATCGAAGTATGCCACATCCAGATCGGCATCGGGGTAGATCATTTTCCCCCCGACGCCGGGTTCCAACTCCACCACCAATGTGGTTTTTTCAAAGAGCTGGAGCATCTGAAACAGATTTTCATTGGAACAAGCGGCGGTCAGCAAAAACAATGGCAAAAAAACCGCAAGCCTTCGCGGATTTCCCCAAGCCTTTCGCCTGTTTTTTAACAACCTCATGATGGCACCTCCTTCTTTTTTGCGGACGGAGATGACTTTTTGCCCGGATCGGAAAGGTTCTTCCGTTACTCGGTTTTATGATTATTTTCTGGTTTGACTATAAATTAGCTATCGATATAAGTAAATAGAAAAATAATTATTTAAAAAGCGCCTGTCCCGAATAGGCAAACGACTCGCTTGCTATAAGTAGGTGTTTTGTTTAGTTCCTCGAAGCTTGTTGGAGAAACCAAATAAGACAAAGAGGACAGAAACAGTCTTCAGGCCAGCCTAGGCATTGGAATCGCGCTCCACGGCAGCTTGGCCCCTCGCATTCGTTAGGGGAATCGCTTCCCTTGGTCCGAGCTCGAAAACCTGAAGGGTTTCGGCGATCTGCTTTTCAGGATCAGCCGGTGCCGGCCACTCGGTGACATAACCCAGGCAAGGACAGACGAATCGGGTTTCGCCCCTTACATACTGCTGTCGGTGGTGAACATGGCCGCAGACTGACAGCTTCGTCCCATAGCGTAGAGCCAGCTCCCCGTATTCGGGGCTGCCGAGAAAAGCGTTGAAGTATTTCCACTGGGGCCCAGGATTTTGTACAGTAAATTCTCTGATTTGAACCACATGGGTGACGAAAATTATTTTTTGCCCAGTCGCGCCAGAATCGAGACTCACTGCCTGATCGGCATCTTGCATCGCGTTGGTCGCCGCAGCAACAAAGTTCACGTTGGCCGATTTTTTAACAGCGTTCGTCTTAGCCGCCTCTATAAGCCGCTTCTCCAGACGCTCCATGAACAGCCTATGCATATCCAGAGTCGACCTGTCCCAGACTGATTTTATCTTGTCCTGCCAGGTCCGCTTTCCATAACTCATCCGCTTGAAGTCTGCCCGGCTGAATGAGGGGTCTCCATAGGCGAAATCGTACCAGCCCAGGTCGCCCACGGCAGTCCAGCCTGCGCTCAGCGCCGCAGCGCCCCGGGCAAGGTTGCCCGGATGTTCTAGCAGAGCCTCGTAGCTCTCCCAGGCGGTCCGCCCCGGGTAGTTTTCGTTCCAGATGTCATGGTTGCCAGGCACAAAGAGCACCCGGACGCATGAGGCATCTTCCAGCGCTTTGATAGTTTTGAGGCTCAGCGCATAATCAGAGGAAATATCCCCGGCCAGGAGGAGAATGTCCAACTTGCGCCGGACGGCTTCCAGGGCGAGGAGGCTTGTCACTACTTCCTCGCCCTGGATCCGATTCAAATCGACATGGATATCCGAAATAAGCCCTATGCGAACGCTCACCAGTCACCCCTTAAAACCTTAGGAAGATCCGGTGAGCCTGGGATTCAGGCGCTCCGACAGGGTATCCCCGATAATATTGAATGCAAGTACGGTAAAAGCCAGAACTAAACCAGGATAGATAGCCAGCCAGGGCGCCTGAACCAGATAGTTCCTGGCATCCTTGAGCATCAAGCCCCAGCTCGCCTCGGGGGGTTGGGTGCCCACGCCGAGATAGGAAAGCGAGGACTCGGTGACGATGGAAAGAGCAAAGGTGATTGAGCATTGCACAACCACCTTCCCTAATATGTTGGGAATTATGTGTTTATATACAATCTTGACAACCGGTGTTCCCAGCGATCTTGCCGCTTCGACATAACCTTCGCCTTTTATTGCCAGGGTCTCCGCCCTAACGAGCCTGGCGAACACGGGGCTGGAGATAATGCCCAAGGCGAGCATTACCTGCACAAGGCCGTATCCTAAGAAGGATACTACCGTGATCGCCAGAAGTATGGTCGGGAAGGAGAGTATCGAATCCATGAACAACATGAGCGTACTATCCAGATTACGAGAGCCCAGGCCCGCCAGGAGCCCTATCGTGCCGCCCAGGAAGAGGGCGATGGAAACGGTGACAATGCCCACGATGAGGGCTGACCTGGATCCGTAGATTATCCTCGAAAGTACATCCCTGCCGTAGTTGTCGGTACCCAGGAGGTTTTCCATCGTCGGCGCTTTGAAGCGCTTTGTCAGGAACTGCTCCGTGGGATTGTAGGGAGCCACTAGAGGTGCGGCAATAGCCGATGCCACCAGGACCAACAGGAAAAGAACCGCCAGAGAAAAGAGGACCTTCTGTGATTTTCGGGCCGCTATCATATTACTTCAGTTCTGTCCACCTGAAATCGAAGGTATCCAGTGACGGGGTCATCCGGAAATCCATCACATCAGCCCTCATTCCAACATAGCGATACGAAGTGCCGAGATACATAAACGGTACTTCTTTTGCCATAAGTTCCAATGCCTCTGTATAGAGGCGTTTGCGAAGCTCTAGATCCGCAGTCAACGCTGCCTTGCTGATATTATTCGCCGCTGTTTGATTATTCCAAAGAACATAACGTTTGGCAGTTCCATATCCAGCAAGAGTCCCATCCGGGTCAAGCTTTCCTGTATGTCCAATGACTGTTAACTGATAATTTCTTTCAGTATAAACTCCGGACATCCAGCTAGACCAATCGACAAGCTGGAGCTTAACCTTCATACCCGCTTTTTCAAGCATCTGCTGATAAAGCTCGGCAGCTTTAACATGGAGGGGATAGTTTTGCGGAACATGGATAGTTAATTCTTTAGCGCCTACTCCAGTTTCTTTTACGAGTTGTTTCGCTTTTTCCAGATTATAAGGATAAAGGCTTGTATAATCGGTATAGTAAGCATTTCCAGTGTCCATGAACGTAGATCCGGGCATTCCACCACCATAGGCAATATCCAGGACGGTCTGCTTATCTATAGCATAATTGATTGCTTGCCTTACTCTAAGATCATCGAGAGGAGGTTTCGAGCAATTCATTGCCATTACCAAAACCTGTGATGTCAGGTTCTTTGTAACTTTGACTTTCTTATTGGCTCCCAGCACTGGCAAGTCTTCGGGGTCGACGATATCGACCACATCAATAGCACCGGAGAGCAATCCTTGTACCTGAATAGTTCGCTCAGGGACAATGTTGATTTGAACTCCATCAATCTTTGGCAGCCCCTTAATCCAGTACCTATCGTTTTTAACCATGGAAATCTTATTGTCTCTTAACCATCTGGTAAATTTAAAGGGGCCGGTGCCTACCGGCTGCGCACCGAAGTTATGGCCTGATTCAATCAAGCTCGATGGCAGAATAGCTCCCCATCCCGAAGCAAAATTCGCAAGAATTGGAACGAAGGGGGCATTAAGCGTAAAAACAACGGTATATGCGTCCGGAGTGTCGATTTGCTTTATACTGGCGAAATCGCCCTTTTTGGGGGATGCCGTAGCATCCGAAAGAATTCTGTTGAAAGTGGCTTTAACGTCTTTCGAAGTAAACGATTGGCCATTGTGAAAGACCACATCCTTTCTGAGCTTGAATGTCCATACGAGATTGTCGGCAGAGGTCGACCAGCTTTCCGCTAAAGCCGGAACCAGCTTGCCCGTAATGTCCGGCTCAATAAGGGTGTCGTAAAAGCTCTTTATGACTTGGAATGTAAGTGTGCCAGCAGTTTTATGAGGATCAAGGGTGTCGGGATTGCCCGAAAGAGCAAAATTCAATAATCCTCCGCTCTGGGCAAAGACCGTGCTGATTGGCATTAATGCCAGTATCATCACGAGCAGACTCAGAATGATTCTTCTCTTCATCACATGCTCCTTTTTATGACCGGCTTATAGCCGGTCATGCTTTGTGACAGGACACTTTGTGTCCCGAGGACACGACGTGCCCTCCGCCTATATCTCGCAGAGAAGGGGATGACGAGATGCATTCGTCATCCCCAAGGGGACAAAGGGAATAATATGGACAGCCTTTAAAACCATGAATACCTTGCCGAGATGCCGCCCTTGCGGCAAGAATATCAGCATCTTCTTCTTCAAGCTCAATGCTATTTACCTTTGACCGCATTCCCCCGCCAGGAATCGAAGCAAGCAGACGTCTCGTATAAGGATGCAAAGGGTTGGACACGAGTAATTCCGAAGATGCCTCTTCGACAATTTTTCCTTTATACATTACTCCTATAGTGTCGCACATATATGAGACCAAATTAAGATCATGAGAGATAAAAAGATATGTCAACGATAATTCCCGCTTCAAATCAGAAAGAAGATTTATAATCTGTGCCTGTATCGATACGTCAAGATTCGAGACTGGTTCATCGAGCACAAGAAAATCAGGCTCCATGGAGAGTGCTCTCGCAACAACAATTCTTTGCTTCTGACCTCCAGAAAACTCATGGGGATAGCGATTCTTGTAAGCATAACTTATTCCCACTAGTTCCAGCAAATCCTTTATTTTCCCGATTCTTTCTTTTTCCTCAATTCCTCTATTGATAAGGCCTTCGGAAAGACTATCATGAATGCTCATTTTAGGATTCAGCGCGCTGTTAGGGTCCTGGAAAACAATTTGCATCCGTTTGCGGAAAGACCGCATTTCTCTCCGACCCAACTGCTCAAGCGCAGTTCCGTCAAACAAAACTGAACCAGAAGTAGGGGGATCGAGGAACATAATCGCGCGAGCGAAGGTGGTTTTCCCACATCCAGATTCGCCTACCAATCCATAGCTTTCATTGCGATCGATTGAAATGGAGACCCCATCTAAGGCTTTAAACCCCTTCCGCGACCCACCAATACCCCTGCCACGATGAACCTTGACAATATTTTTACAATCTATTAAATGTTCCATGACTCACCTGCATGATGACACGCAACCTTATGCCCATCTTCATTTCCTCTCAACTCGGGATTCTCTGACTTGCAGCGATCGTCAGCCAAAGGACACCGTGGATGAAATGCGCATCCAGATGGTGTCGCATCTGCATCCGGGACTCTTCCTGGAATAGTAGCCAAACGCTGACCTCTTCTATGCGCATCAGGAATGGATAACATCAATAGCTTCGTATATGGATGCAGCGGTTTATCGAATAAAGTTCCTTTCGTGGAACTTTCCACAATTCGTCCGGCATAGATCACCGATACTCTGTCAGCGACTTCTTTAACCACGCCTAAATCATGGGAAATGAAAAGAACGCCCATGCCCAGAAGATCCTTCAGTTCTTTAATAAGCCTGAGTATCTGCAACTGAAGTGTTACGTCCAATGCCGTAGTAGGTTCATCAGCAATTAAAAAACGCGGATTGCAGGAGATTGCGATAGCAATCATAGCACGCTGTTTCATACCCCCCGAAAGCTCATGAGGGTAGGAGTCCAAAACACGACCGTCTTTGCCTAATCCTACTAACCCGAGAAGTTCTTTGGCCCTTTCTCGAGCCTTTTCTTTATTCATATCCAGGTGGAGTCTAAGCATTTCTGTGATCTGCTCTCCTATCTTGAAGGCAGGATTCAAATACTTGGATGGTTCCTGGAAAACCATCGCGATTTTTCTTCCCCTGTAACTCCTCATCTGGCCTTGGGAAAGCTCGAGAAGGTTTTCATTCTCAAAAAGAATGCGCCCTGAGGTTATTTCCCCTGGTGGAGAAGGCAATAAACCCATAATACAGGTTGAGGTTACTGTCTTGCCTGACCCGGACTCGCCAACAAGACCATGGATTTCTTTTTCATAGAAAGAAAGGTCAATACCTCTAAGAGCATGCGCTTCCATAGTCCCATGGATGAAGCAGACACCGAGGTTTTCCACCTTGAGCAGTTCTTTTGCATCTGCCATCATTCGACCCTTATCTTTGGATTTACGATACTGTAAAGAATATCAGCGAGAAAATTGACCAATGAAAAAATGATTGCAACGAAAATAACCCCTCCCTGTATCAATGTAAAATCCCGTTGATAAATTCCGAAAAGGAAAAGTCTGCCCAAGCCGGGCATCGAGAAAACCTGTTCGACGATGATAGCTCCCCCAAGCATATATCCAAATTGAATTCCAGTTACCGTTATTACGGGCAATAAGCCATTTTTAAGGGCATGTTTGTATTTTACCATTCGCTCAGTCAGCCCTTTTGCTCGTGCAGTAATGATATATTCCTTCGATAATTCCTCGATCATCGAAGCCCGAGCCATTCTCAATATTATAGCCGCGCGGGCAAACCCAAGGGAAACCGCTGGCAATATGAAATGCGCAGGAGTATCAGCCCCGAAAAGAGGAAGTATGCGAATTTTAACAGCAAAAAGTATTAAAAGCAGCATTCCAAGCCAGAAACTGGGTATTGCCATGCCTAATTGAGAAAAAACCAGTCCAAAATAATCCCATAATGACCATCGTTTTACGGCGGACATGACTCCCAGCGGTACAGCAACGAAAATACCGATCGAAATGCCTAGAAGGGCAAGAGTAAGCGTAAGGGGGAAACGCTCCATTATCAACTTTATGACAGGTTCACCAGATATCAGGGTCGTCCCAAAGTCAAAACGTGCAATTGAAGAAAGCCATACTAAATACTGACTAAGCAATGGCTTATCTGTGCCAAGTTTTACGCGGATCGCCTGAACATCTTCAGGACTCGCGTCCATACCTGCGATAATCAAGGCAGGGTCTCCCGGGATTACTCTTACTACGAAAAAAACTAATGTGGAAATGATGAAAACTGTCAATAAAAGCCTTCCCAGCCTTCGGGCAAAAAACTTCACAAAATCCATAAATCCTGCCTACCTTCATAGAAATAGTGCATCAAACTCAGTCTTTCTTTCTCCTGTCAACATAAAACTCATTCGGTGCCCGCAAACCAATAGTCCTTTTCGATTATCCATTTTAATGCTATTTTCGCTAAATGAGCGTTAAAATTCTTGGAAAATACTGTTAACCTTTTCATTTATACCCTTTCTCAATAAATGGTAAGACCTCAGCAACATTGTTTATTAGTTTTTGCCCCTGTAGCTCCTCTACTCCAAATTTACCAAATCGATTAATGATCAAGGAATCCATACCTACCGAAGCTGCGCCTAGCGCATCGTCATAATAATTATCGCCGATATAAAGAGATTTTGCGGCATCACCGCCAGCCTTCTCAAGCGCAATATTGAAAATTTCTTTCGATGGTTTTGAAAATCCCACTTCACTGGAAATTATACAAGGATTAATAAAATCCAGCAGTCCTGCGTCTGCGAGAACAGATCGAGCCGACAAGTCCCAATTAGATATTATCCCGACACCCAAACCCATGGATATCATTTTTTTTATTGTAGGCAAAGCCTGAGGATACGGGTGCCACAAAGGATTGAAACTTCTCCAAATCTCCTTCCAGCGCACACATATCGAGAATACGTCACCATCGATGTCAAGATAATTGCACAGGAATCCCATATACCATGGTAAATAGTGCTCAAAAGGTCTTCCTAGAACACCTGGATATTCCCTCATGAAGAGCTTAGCCACACTGTGAAATGCTCTATCGACCTCCTCTAAAGATCTCTCATAGCCAAATTCGGCGAGTAAGGTTCTAAAGGGCTCTTCTCGTTTTATATAGAGAAGAGTATATCCTATATCGAACCAAACAAAATTATATCCCATAATGATTACAACTCCAGATGCAGTAACTTTTGCGCTAGCAACGTTTCGCCGCCGAAAGCGGCCTTGGCTTGGGCCAAAAGTTCGTTATGCACCCCCCAGTGAGGCAGGTGGGTGGCGACGAGCCTGCCGACGCCCGCGGCGAGGGCGAGTTCGCCCGCCTCACCCGCGCTCATGTGCCCGGGGATCTTGCCTTTATAAAGATCGTAAAGGCTGGTTTCGCAGAGCAAAAGGTCGGCGCCTTCGGAAAAGGGTACCAGTTCCCAACAAGGTTCGGTATCGCCGGAGTACACCAGGGAGGCCGAACCGCAGTCGGCCCGGATGGCAAAGCAGGGATCGGGGTGAGCGGTAGGCACGAAGCTGAACCTGAAGGGGCCAATCTCCAACAGACTGTTCCTGTTATAGGTCGCCCCCAGAACGCAGTCTCTAAAGCTTAAGATATTCGTGTGTGCGTATTCGTCGTGACCGTAGACCATCAGGGGATTTTGCCGCCTGTGCAGGTCCATATCGATCAACGCGGCGTATTGGAGACAGCCCAAGTCGGCCATATGGTCGGCATGATAATGGCTCAAGATCACCGCGTCGATATCCGCCAGGGACATGTGCTCCTGGAGCACCGACAGGGCTCCCGAACCGCAGTCCAATAAAACCGAAGTCTCCTCCGCCTGGAGAAGATAGCAGCTGGTCGCTTCCCCGCAATTAGGATACGCGCCCCAATGGCCAATGACGGTCAGCGAGAATTCGCTCATCGACGCTCCTTTTCCAGATAGGGCAGCAACTCGGTGACATCGCGAATGAGGATGGAGCTGTCCAACTCCTCAACGCCGAAAGTATCGAATCGATTGATGATTCGATACCCCATGCCCACCGAACTCGCTCCCACGGCGTCATCGTAGTAATTATCGCCCACGTAAAGACAATTTTCAGCTTTGACCGAAGCCTTCTCCAAGGCTATTTCGAAGATTTCGCGATTCGGTTTTACGGCTCCGACTTCGCTTGAAATAATCGTCGTTTCGAAAAACTCCAGTATTCCCCGCCGGACGAGGATATCCCTGGCGCCAGGATCCCAGTTCGAAATGACCCCCAGCCTGAAGCCCCGGGATCGGAGTTCTTTCAACAGCCCCGGCACGAAGGGATAGGCCAGCCATTCCAGCCTGTTTTCCTCCCATGCCTTGAGCCACTGGTTGAGAAAGCTTGTCAGATCTCCGTCGATTTCAAGGTATTCGCAGAGTTGGGCGAAGTAACGGGGCATGAATTTCTTGGCCGGAGTTCCCAGCAAGCCCGGGTATTCCCGCATAAACCTTTTATCAACGACGTGAAAGGCCAATTCTATCTGGCCCTCGCTCCGCCGATATCCGCGGTCGGTAATCAGCTGATTAAAGAGCTTTTCCCTCTCGTTATAAAGAAGGGTGTATCCAAGATCGAACCATATAAATCCGACGGCCACTAAGTTACTCCAGGGGAAACTATATATGTCGTCGCTATTAGAGGATCAAACAGATGAGAAACCTCCAAGCGCCCTCTGGAAATCCATTATACGGTCAAAAAGCGGCAAGTCAACCTTGATTTCCAAGATTATTAGGTGCTTTTTAGTTCGATAAAAAGCGCCGCCGGAAGCCTTCGAGGGCAATAGAGGAGGTTCCGTCGAGAAACGGGCCAAATCCAGCCATTTTCTCAAATATAGTAAAGCCAAAGCATAGCGTTGCGCGCCACATTCGAATCAACAAAATCGGTCAACGTGACCGCGAAAATCGCCGCTCCTTTCTGAACTTTCGAGAGTGTCGGAGGCGCCCCGGCGGCCGGAATCCCCGGGGCGGCGTTTTTCCCGGGATCACTGCATTTTACGTATTCGAATCTCCATATCTTTTTCGTCTTCCAAAAGTTTCAGCAAGCGGGCGGTATCGCTGTTTCCGTAGTGGTAAGGATAGAGGATCGAGGGCTTGATGCGTCGGGCGGCGGACGCCACCTGCTCCGGCAACATCGTGTACGGCTGGTTCATCGGCAGAAAGGCGATATCCACAGGACCGAGATCGCTCATCTCGGGGATGTCCTCGGTGTCGCCGGCCAGATAGATCCGCAGCGAACCGATGCCAAGAAGATACCCGTTGTCCCCCCTGCCCTCGGGGTGAAAATGCGTACGCCCCTCGCTGATATTGTAAGCGGGCACCGCCTTTATTTCGATTTCGCTTTTCCACGACGGCACGGGAATTTTCAGCGTCTCTCCATGCCTCAAAACCTCGCCGGTTCCCAGCTTGTTTCTGGCTGGCGGGGAGAGAACGAGCCTCGTCCCCGGCTTGCTCACTGTTTTTATCACCCCGCCGTCCAGATGGTCCGCATGTTCGTGGGTCACGAGAATAAGGTCGGCCTTGGGATATCTCGTATAAATCCCGTAATCGCTCACCGCGTCCACGTAGACCACAAAATCGTCCAACTCCATGGCCAGGGATCCGTGGCCGAGAAAGCTGATCGTCAAGGTCCCGGGGCCGGGGTTGAAATAATCGGATTCCTTGTCGAAGGATTTTTTCGCTTCCATTCATCCTCCCTGCGGCTGCTGCGAGGCCGCGCCGTTATGGTTAGTACCTGCATCGAAGATTGTTGAGAGAAGGAGGGAATGAGGACGGAAGGCGGCTCGGGCTAAGGACAATTCCCTGCGGCGCTGTCTCAGGAACCTTTTCAACAATCTTCGATGCAGCGACTTATGGTTAAAGGGTATAGGCATCGTTCGCCCTCGTCAACCTTTATCTTCCGCCCGGGGCGGCCGTTCCGGCCCCATACGATCTCGCCCGCGAGGGTTCCGCCGCCGGAGAGAGTAGGGTAGCGGGCGCGCGGAAGGGAGCCCGGTCGGCGTCCGCGCTCACCCCGTCAGGCGCGGACGCCGGCTCCCGTTGGCGATAGGTTTTTTTTCTGATACTCTGGCGCCCATGGATACAGAACAGAGAGTCAAGCTGGGGTCGAAGGCCGCCGCGGCTTTTCTCGGTATCGGCTCCGAAGTCAAGGATAGGGCGCTGGGCGCCATAGCCCGGCGCATCGATGAGTCCAGGGCCGAGATCGAGTCGGCGAACGCCGCCGATATGGCCGCGGCGGAACGTTCCGCCCTGCCTTCGCCCTTGCTCAAGCGGCTGAGCTTCGGCGGCGCCAAAATAGACGAAGCCCTGAGAGGAATCGAAGCGCTCATAAAACTGCCCGACCCCTGCGGCAGGTTTTTGGAGGCCCGGCTCCTGGACGAAGGTCTCGTATTACGCCGGGTATCCTGTCCCATAGGGCTCATCGCGACTATTTTCGAAAGCAGGCCCGACGCCCTGGTGCAGATGGCCTCGCTGGCCGCGAAAAGCGGCAACGCCATCGTCCTGAAAGGCGGAAGCGAAGCCCGGGAAACCAATCGGGTTTTGTCCGCGATTATCGCCCGGGCCGGCGAGGCCGCCGGCCTGCCTTCCGACTGGCTCGTGGCCTTGGAGACCAGGGAGGAAATCGGAAACCTTTTGCGCCTGGACGCTTATGTCGACCTGGTGATCCCCAGGGGATCCAAGGAATTCGTCGCCCGTATCCAAGCCACCAGCCGAATCCCTGTTTTGGGACATTCCGACGGGGTTTGCCATGTGTACATTCATAAGGACGCCGATCCAAACATGGCCAGCGCTATCGCCATCGATTCCAAAACTCAGTATCCAGCCGCCTGCAACGCGGCGGAGGTCCTGCTTATCCATAAGGATTACGCCGAAAAGGGGCTTCCTCCCCTCCTTTCGGCCCTGGCCGAGGCTGGGGTACGTCTGGATATCTGCCCCCGCTGCGAGACCCTGCTCTTACAAGAAACGGAAAGGGCCGACGAAGCCAATCAGCCTCGGGCCCAAGCGGCGCGGACATTGCCGGCATATTCAATCAAGAGGGACGAGGATTGGGCCGTGGAATATCTGGATACCCGTATGGCGGTGAAAATCGTCGATTCCCTGGAAGATGCGATCGATCATATCAATCAATACGGCTCCGGCCATACCGACGCCATCGTATCGGCCTCTGGCCAAGCCGCCGCCGGCTTCATGGCGGGGGTGGATTCGTCGTCCGTTTACCATAACGCCAGCACCCGCTTCGCCGACGGATATCGATACGGCCTGGGTGCGGAGGTGGGAATTTCCACCGGCAAGCTCCATGCCAGGGGGCCTATGGGACTTCAGGGGCTTTTAAGCTACAAATGGCTTCTGGAAGGCTCAGGCCAGATCGTGGCCGATTACGCTTCCGGCAAACGAAGCTTTTCGCACAAGGATCTTCCGCTGGACGGAGAGGGGCGGTGATATGGATCAACTCGATACGGTAAATACAACCACCATCGGCGAGGACAATGAGGAAGCCGCGGCCAGGGCGGCCAGGGCCGCCCTGGCCGCGGCGACTCGGATCGTCGTCAAAATAGGCACCGCGACCATAACAAAACCGAAAGACGCCCCCGCCCGGCTCACCCGCTCCCACAAGCCCTCCGGAACCGACACGGGCCGGGGCGGAGTGGACAGCGCCTACATACACCAGGTGGCGGAACAGTTTTCCCAGCTGGTGGCCGCGGGCAAACAGTTGATTCTCGTCACGTCGGGAGCCATAGGAATGGGCGCCCGGGAGCTGGGCATCACGAAGCGACTTACCGAGGTCAGGATGCGTCAAGCCTGCGCCGCCATCGGCCAACCCATCCTTATGGAAGAATACCGCAAAGCCTTTGGCGTCTACGGCCTCACCGCCGCTCAGCTCTTGGTGACCCGGGACGCCTGGGACGACAGGGCTTCCTATCTCAATCTCCAGGCTACCATCGAAACCCTTTTAGCCGACCGGGTCGTGCCGGTTTTCAACGAAAACGATACGCTATCCACCGCGGAAATAGGAAACGCCTTCGGCGACAACGACAGGCTTTCCGCCTATGTTGCCAGTAAAATCGGCGCCGATCTTCTTATAATCCTTTCGGACGTGGATTATCTCTACGATGCCGATCCCAGGACGAATCCCCGGGCAAAACCGGTACCCTATGTGCGCAAGCTCACCGGCGAACAGCGTTCTTTCGCGGGCGACCGAGGTTCGGAGTTTTCCACCGGCGGCATGAAGACCAAGCTGGCGGCGGTGGAGATCGCCCGGGACGCGGGATGCCGGGTAGTCATCGCCCATGGACGGGAACAGCGGGTTATAGCCAGACTCCTTGCCGGAGAGGCTATCGGCACCCTCTTCGACGCCGAAGGCGCCTTGAAAAACAGGATACGGTGGCTTAAAAACTCCCAACCTAAGGGTAGTATCACGGTAGACGAGGGAGCCCTCGCCGCCATGAAGGCACATAAGTCCCTGCTGCCCCGGGGTGTCCTGGCCGTGGAGGGCGATTTCGGCAAAAACTCGGTAGTGCTGGTCAACAGGAGCGCCAAGCTCATATCCAGTTTTTCTTCGGCCGAAATAGCCCAGATTAAGGGAGAAAGAACCGAAAAAGTCGAAAGCATCCTGGGCAAGGGCTGCCCCCATGTCGTGGCACGGCCCGAAGAGATCGCCTTTTTGGACGAATGAACCTTATTCTCCCGGGCAATACCTTGCCACGCTTCTGATCGCCGGCGGCTGGCCCAGAGGGATCGCCAAAGGCTTTCTGGACGGATCCTATCGCCAGCCGGCGCCCGGCGCTGGACTATTCGCGTTACTCCCCTTAGTTTAAGCTTGCCCAGGCCGATGGGCGTTGTATAATATCGGATATCATCCCCGGCCTATTCCGGGCGAGGAAGGCTATGTACAAAAATCTTTCAACGGAACCCCGCCGCTCCCAGGAGGTCGCCGCTCATATCAAGGCCCTCATTCGGGACAATAAGCTCAAGCCGGGTGAAAAGCTTCCCAACGAAATGGAGCTCTGCGGTCACTTCGCCGTTTCAAGGCCCACCGTGCGCGAGGCTGTCAAGGCGCTGGTATCCCAGGGAATAATAGAAATTCGACGGGGCAAGGGCACCTTTGTGCGCCAGACGCCCGGCATATCCGAGGATCCCCTGGGCCTGGATTTCATCGTCAATCCCAATATGCGGCTCGTGCTCATAGAAGCCCGGATCATCATCGAGCCGGGCGTGGCCAGGCTGGCGGCGCAGAACGCCGACGACGACGCTATCGCCGCCATTGGCGCCAGCGTCAAGGAAATGGAGGATATCGTCCTTCAAAACAAGGTGAACATCGAAGCGGAGCTGAGTTTCCACCGGAGCATCGCCGAAGCGACCAAGAATCCGGTGATCACCCGCATCATTCCCATCATTATGGAATCAATTACCAAGACATACAAAGACGCTCCCCGTACCACCGAAGACCATCGCCACGCATTGGAGGAGCATAGGCGTATTTACCAGGCCATAGCGTCCCGGGATCCGGAGAAATCCTTTCAAGCCATGCACCAGCACCTGGACGAAAGTTACCAGCGCACGCTTTCCAAGCAAACCGCCGTTTCGGAACCTAAAGCGAAGCCCTAGGCCCGGGCAGACCGCATTTGCCAAAAAACCCGGCTCTTCCTGTGGGAAGTCATCTCTCCGCAAAATGCCCTATCTCATTCCCGCGACTGAGAATTACTCCGCCCCGCCGGCTCAAGAACGATTCCCTTTATCGCCCGGCGGGTTTTTTCTTTTTAAACAGCCCCAGCGAATAGATAACCGAGAAAATCGCGAAGACATAGAACATTATCGAAAGCGGCGACCTGAAGAGCACGGTCCAATCCCCATACGAAATGATCAAAGCTCTGCCCAGCTCCTGTTCGGCGATGGGTCCGAGAATGAGCCCCAATATGACCGATGGGGCGGAAAAGCCGTATTTTTTCATAAAATAGCCTACAACGCCGAAGATCATGGCAAGCAGAACGTCATAGGCGCTGTTGCCCAGGGAGTAAGCCCCCAGCAGGCAGAGACAAAGAATTGTGGGATAGAGTATCCCCAGAGGGACCTTGAAGATAAGATTCGCCGCGCGGATGCTGAAGTATCCAAGGACGAGCATGAGAAACTGGGCCGCCAAAAACCCAACGAAAAGGTTGTTGACGATCTGCGGCGATTGGGAAAACAGAAGGGGTCCCGGTTGGACACCGATTATCATCAGCGCCCCCAGCATGACGGAAGTAACGACATCGCCGGGGATTCCCAGCGTGATGAGGGGGATCATGGCTCCGCCCGTCGTGGCGTTGTTCGCCGCCTCGGGAGCGGCGATGCCCGCCAGATTCCCCTTGCCGAAGCTTTCAGTATCCTTGGAAAAGCGTTTTGTCTCGTTATATGCCATGTAGGAGGCAATGGACCCGCCGGTGGCGGGGATTATTCCAATGATCGTGCCCAGGAGCGAAGAGCCGAGAATGACCTTCCACAAGCCTTTGAGTTCCTTTGGCCTGGGCAAAATCTCGCCGATCTT
This sequence comes from Spirochaetales bacterium Spiro_12, assembly GCA_001603165.1. Classification (GTDB taxonomy): domain Bacteria; phylum Spirochaetota; class Spirochaetia; order Treponematales; family Rectinemataceae; genus UBA2256. The sequence continues at coordinate 5,995 of LVBN01000123.1, read as the reverse complement.
GTGCTTGCTGGACACCCGCCGCAGCGTTCCCTCGTTCAAACGCTCCACCTGGGACAAGACCTCGGAAATAGCGAAAAGACCAATCAGCACCGGCATAGTGGAAAAGCCCACAAGAAGCCGGGTTATCCCGAAGGTGAAGCGCTCCGTGCCCAGGGAAGGATTCAGACCCACCATGGAGAGCAGAAGGCCGAAAAAGCCCGAAAGCAGGCCTTTGGTAAGGGAAGAGGAAGATACGCTGGCCATGATGGTAAGGCCGAAGATCATGAGCGCGAAGTATTCCGAGGGTCCGAATTTCAAGGCGATTTTCGCCAGTTGGGGGGCCAGGAAAATCAGACAGAGGGTGGAGATAATACCGCCCGCCGTGGAGGCGACGAGGGCTACGCCCAGGGCCTTGCCGGCCTGGCCTTTTTGGGTAAGGGGGTATCCATCCAATAAAGTAGCGGCGGCGGAGGGAGTTCCGGGGGTCGATATAAGCACCGCCGCAATGGAACCTCCGAACATCGAGCCGCAAAAAAGCCCGCTCATCATGATCAGGGCGGAGGAAGGTTCGATATATATAAGGAAGGGAAGCATCAGAATTATGCCCGTCGATCCCGAGAGCCCCGGTATGGCGCCGACAATGATGCCGCCCGCCACCCCTATGACCAGGAAATGGATATGGGCAAGAACATAGAGAATCGCTTCGACAATTCCCGACATGGCAATTCTCCTCTCACCAAATAAAAGAACGGGGCAGGGGAACGCGGAAGGCGCTCCTGAAAACCCAGTATAGGACTACCGCGATAAGTATCGACACAAGGAGTATCTTGAGGGGCTTTCGTTCTCCGAAAAACCACATTGTCATGGCCGCAAGCGGCGGTGTCACGATGATGTATCCCAGGTCTTCCATGGTAAGGGCGTAGGCGAGCATCGCCGCCGCAAGGATAAGGAGATACCAGGCGGTCTTACCCCTGGGCAAGGTTTTAGCCCTCGCCGCGGTTTCCCCGCGCCTTACCTGGGCGCGGCGTTTTTCCCGACGCATCTCCAAGGCCCCTTGGACGATCAGGAGCAGCGAAAATCCGAAGGCTGCCGCTATGATGACCATGGGGTAAGCCCTCGGGTTGATTCCGATGCTCATTTCGGGAAACGAAAGCGTCCCGATATAGAATAAAATTGAAAAAGCCCCGGTGATGAGGCCGCAGATGACGTCTATCTTGCCCATAGAATGGATTCCCTCATATAGAATTCGTCCGAAAAAACTCCTCGGCGGAGGGGTACGGAAAGCTTTCGTACCGGGCCGCCCCGCCCGCCGCGCCTCGGCCCCGGGGCCGAGGCGCGGCGAAACGCCTTTCCCGCCGGCGCTTATTTATACTTGCTGCCCAGCTTGTTTTCTTTCACGACCTTTTCGTAATAGTCGTCTTCCTTCTGGATCAGCTTCCCGAAATCCTCGGTGTTACGATAGTCCAGGAGCAGGCCCGACTGGGCGGCGAGCTTGATGAACTCCGGATCTTCCATGGCGGCCTTGAATCCGTCGTGGAGAATCTTGATCTTTGCCGGATCGGTACCCTTGAGCGCAGCGATTCCCCTCCACTGGCCCATGGCGAAATCGTACCCCAGCTCCATGGCGGTCGGATAGTTGGGGAACTCGGGCAGGCGTTTCTCGGAGAATACGCCAAGACATTTCAGCTGTCCCGCCGCGAGCTGGGGGACCCCCTCGGGCGGGCCGACCGTGATCACATCCACCTGGCCCGCCACCGCTGCGGTGACTGTCGGGGCTCCGCCGGCATGGGGGACGTGGTTGAACTTGACGCCTACCGCTGACTCGAAGGCCAGGGCGATCATGTGGGTGCCGCCGCCGGCGCCGGCGTTGCCCAGGTTAACCTTGCCGGGACGCTTCTTGGCGTCTTCGACCAGGTCCTTGAGGTTGTTGTAAGGCGAATTAGCCGGAGCCAGGAACCAGACCGGTGCCATGACGACGTCGATGACAGGCTCGAAGCTGTTGGCGTCGTAGGGCGTTTTCTGCATATGGGTTACCGTGATGGAGGGGGTGGCCCAGGCGACGAGATAGTGCCCGTCGTTTTTCTTGGTCATCGCCTCCACGTAGCCGGGAACGGCCGCCCCACCGGGCTTATTGGTCACGAGTATGGGCACTCCCAAATACTTCTGGATCACCGGCTGGAATATGCGGACCATGACATCGGTAGCGCCGCCGGCGGCCCAGGGAACCATGATCTCCAACTCCCGTTCGGGGAATTTCCCCTTAACCTGGGCGCCGACACCGGCTGCGACCAAGAACAATAGCAGCGTGACGGCGGCAAGCATTCGTTTCGTCTTCATGAAAGCCTCCTTAAAAATAATTCGAAGGAAGCGGTTCTTTCCGCTTCCGGAATTCCCAAAATCCGATTCCCCGAACTGGCCCTTCGGTACCCGGGGCCAGGTTTCGCCCACGCCCCGGCGGGCAGGCTTCACTACAACTCCATAATCGCCGGCCGGCTGAAGTTATAGCCGCCATAGCTCGCCTTAAACTCCGGGAAGAGCACCGGCGTGGAAAGCACAATAGGACCGGCGCTGGTGGCGAGCATCGTATCTTCGCTCTTCACCCCGGTAATCGACGGGTTCCAGGTAAATGCCTGGTTTTCCTGAATAATATCCTTGGTAGCCGCCGTCGCCTTGTAATCCCTGCCGAAATACCCGATGGACCCACCCTGGTGATGGAGCCGATATTCCCCGGGATAGCCCTTTTCGGCGTAGGCTTTCAGCGCCGCGGCGAAAACCTCCGATGCGGGACGGCCCGGAATGGTGGCCGCCATCATAGCCGAGTCCACATAAACATTGTCCTCGTAGCGTTTGGCCAGGTCGGCGGGCAGCTTTCCGAACTGCACAAATCTGGTTATGGACACGATCAGACCCCGTTTTCGCGAATTCACGCTTATCATCGCCCTTTTCTCGATCTTTTTATCCGTGGCTATCGCGTGCCGGTAGAGCCCGATGCGCTCGTCGGCGGCGCAAAAGGCGACGATAAAGTCCATACCCGCCTTCCACAGTTTCTCGGACAGCCTTCCCACCACAGCCCGCTCTTCCTCGCCGGGACGTATGCCGAGGGCCGTCTCTTCGGCGATCCGGGAGGTCTCCAGCGCCTGGACCTTGAGGCGTTCCACCTCCCAGGGGGTGAGGGAATATCGAAGAGGATTGATCGCCGAGGAGACATCGGTCGCTCCCGGAAAGCCCATGTCGGCGCCGACGGCTCCGCCGGCCAGGTCCGCCACGATTTTCGCCTCCCTGTCCTCGTTCCAGGGGAAGGAAACAATCTCGTAGCCCTGCCTGACCACGCCCTCTTCCCTCTCCAGCCTCAGGGTTTCGATATTGTTGCAGATGACGTATTCTTTGTTCCTGGTTATCAAGACTCCGGCGATGCCCACCTCGGTTCCGAGGCCGACAATGGAGTAGCCGCCCGCGGTGACCCAGGCGAAGTTGGAGCTTTTCTTCAAATAGACCGCGGATAGATTGCGCTGCTCCAAAAGGCTGTGGATCCGCCGTTTTTTTTCGGCTATTTCATCCTGGTTGAATTCGAACATTGATTCCCCTCGTTTCGATAGTATGCTTGACAGATCGCCCGTCGCTTTCCTAATCTTATGTTGTAAGACGTCTGCTGTCAATAAAATTTATGCTGGAGGTTTTATGCGCGTTCTCTTCACCGGAGGAACCGGCAACATCTCGACGGCCTGTACCGCCCTGGCGCTTGAAAAAGGCATCGAAGTATTCCATCTCAACCGGGGTACCAGACCCGAACGGGAGCAGACCGGGGTACGCAGCCTCAAGGCCGATATACGGGACCCCGAGGCGGTGCGGCGAGCGCTGGGAAGTACGCGATTCGATGCGGTCGTCCAGTTTTTGGCCTTCAGACCAGAGCATATCGAGACCGATCTGGGGCTGTTCGCCGATAAAACCGATCACTATGTTTTCATCAGCACCTGCTCGGCGTACAAAAAGCCTTCGCTCACGCCGTGGATCACCGAGGATACGCCGCTGGAGAATCCCTTCTGGGAGTATTCCCGGCTCAAGGCGGCCTGCGAAGAAACCTTGAGGAAAGGAGCGGCGAGGCTCTCCATGCCCTACACCATCGTCAGGCCTTCCCACACCTACGACGATGGCTGGATACCCGGCTGCTTCGGCTCGGGCAGCTACGGCCTGGCCTGGCGTATGCTCAAGGGCCTGGAGGTAGTCGTGCCCGGAGACGGCCAATCGCTCTGGACCCTCACCCACGCATCGGATTTCGCCCTGGGTCTTATCGGCCTTTTGGGAAAAGAAGAGGCCTTCGGCGAGGCTTTCCATATCACCTCGGACGAACATCTCACCTGGGACGCCATACACAGAATCATCGGCCAGGCACTGGGGGTCGAACCCAGGATCGTCCATGTAACCTCCGAGTACATCGCCCGGCTCTATCCGGAGCGCGGCGCGGGGCTCTTGGGCGACAAGGCGGTTTCCGTCCTTTTCGACAACTCTAAAATCCGGCGCCTGGTCAGGGACTTTTCGCCCAGGATCAGCTTCGAGCAGGGGATCCGGAAGTCCTTGGCATGGTTCGATCAGCGCCCCGCCCTGAAAATTCCCGACGCAACGATGAACGCCGAAATGGACGATATCCTCAAGCGCTGGAAGGCTGGGTATTCATTCTAAGCCGGAATATCCCGGGGAAAACCATACTCGAAGGTTCGGGAAGAGCTTGGGATGTATGGTTTTTCACAAGCGGCGCGGATTAGTTGAACGATACTGAACAATAGAGTACAGTATCGGTAATGAAATTTCGGGACTTGCTCAGGCTTTTCGGCCACAGGGTTTGGTTTGATTTCGAAATGCTCCGCCTGGCCTCCGGCGAAGCCGCCGAATCGGTCCATACCGAGGTCTACCGTTGGCGCAGAACCGGCAGGCTGATCGAACTGCGCCGCGGCCTTTTTGTCCTGGCGGAACCTTGGCGCAAACAGATCATCCAGGGGGCCGAACTCGCCGACCCCATCTATTCTCCCTCTTACTTGAGCGGACGATGGGCCCTGAGATACTGGAAGCTTCTACCTCCAATGCCGGGGCTCGAGTACAGTTCGGTGAGCGCCAGACCCGCCCGGACCTTTACCAACTCCTTCGGAACCTATTCCTATGCCACCCTGCCCCGGGACCTGCTTTTCGGCACGACAATTTTTCCCGGCGCGGAAATTTTCGACGGCGCGACATGCTCTTCCGGCGTGGAAGCCTTTGCCGATCCGGCAAAGGCTCTTCAAGCGGGAACTGACAAAAGATTCTTGCAAGATTCGATCCGCCGAGCGTCGCTCCCCAGGATTGCCCTGGCGGAAAAAGCCCTTCTCGATCTCTGCTTCATCGAAGGCGGGGAGTGGGATACGGCGAGGCTGGCCGGCCTCGGGCTTGCGAGCCCTTTCAAGGATCTTGAGCCTGCGACCCCCATCCCCGGCCCCGGGATTTTGACGGCCAGACCCGGCATCGATCCGGAAAAGCTCGGAGCGATGGCGGAGCGTTCGGGGCGGCCCAGGCTTATCAGGGCTGCGAAAGCCTTCTCGAAGCTGGCGGCCGGCCGGGGAAGCAGGGGAGCACAAGATGCCGAAGCCCCCCGGTTACCCTGGCGTCGGGAGGAGCCATGACCCGCGAATCGATGCTGGAATTGACGGCGGAGGCAGCCCAGGGACTTAGACCGATCCTCATGAACGCCTGCCTGGAATCGGCGCTGCTGCGAACCTTTCACGAGACTTCAGCCTTTTCCTGTATTTGCTTGACCGGCCAAAGCGCCCTCAGATACGGCTCGGGCCTGGAGGGGCCATGCTCCGGTCCGCGTTCCGAATGGGGAGAGCTCAGATTCAGGCTTTTTGATAAAAGAGGGTATTACCCGGAACGCTGGCTATTCAAAGCCCAACGTCGCCTGAAGTTCATGGGGATCGATAGCCGAATAGGCTTTACCAGAAAAGCCAGCTCCCATATAGGCTGGATCCGGGCGCCGGACCTGGCCGAGGCC
>LVBN01000122.1 GCA_001603165.1 Spirochaetales bacterium Spiro_12 | reverse complement strand
GACCGGTTATAACCTGGAAGAGGAACGCATGGCGGTGGTGATCCAGGAACTGGTGGGTTCGACGCGGGGCGACTACTACTATCCCCATGTTTCCGGCGTGGCGCAGTCCTATAACTATTACCCCATATCCTATTCCAAACCGGAGGACGGCCTCTGCGTCTCCGCCCTTGGGCTGGGAACCTGGGTCGTGGGGGGAGGAGCTTCCCATCGCTTTAGCCCCCGGTATCCAAAGCTGGACATGGTGCCGCCGGATCAGTTGCTGGACAATACCCAGAGGAATTTCCATGCCCTGGACCTGCGGCGAAGCATGCCGGAGCTCCTGGCCGGGGAAATGGCCAGCCTGGCCGAACTTCCTATCAACGCCGCTTCCAAGGACAGGAAATTCTCCTATCTGGTTTCGACCTGGGATGCCCAGGACCTCCGCTTTGTCCCCGGCGACAGCGGAAAGGGCACGAAAGTCGTGGATTTGGCCAATATCCTCAAATACGACGCTCTGCCCTTCGCCGAGGCGATTTCGATGATCCTCGACGTGGGAGCCCGATCCATGGGCACGCCGGTGGAAATCGAGTACGCCCTCAATCTTGACGAACCATCGGGACTGCCCGCGCTTTATGTCCTGCAACTCAAACCCCTGATAAACCAGCAGGATAGGGTCGATGTGGACCTGGAATCCCTGGATAGACAGTCCTGCTTTATCTATTCGGACAAGGCCATGGGCAACGGCCGCTTCGATGACATCAGGGACATCCTCTGGGTGGACCCCGAGAGCTTCGACCGCTCGAGGACCGTGGAGATGGCCGGCGAAATCGAGGAATTGAACACTCTGTTGCGCGCCGAGGGCAGGCGCTACGTTCTCATCGGTCCGGGGCGTTGGGGTACCAGGGACCGCTGGCTCGGCATTCCGGTCACCTTCGCCCAGATATCCCGCTCGCGGGTAATCGTCGAAGCGGATCTTGAAGACTTTGTCGTGGAATCCTCTCTGGGTTCCCATTTCTTCCATAACGTCACCAGCATGAATATCGGGTACCTCAAGGTGGCGAAAACCGACGAGGGATTCGTCGATTGGGGCTGGCTGAGATCGATGCCCTGCGCGCGCCGTACCGCTCATTGCCGCTGGACAAGGCTCGATTCGCCGGTGGAGGTGTTGATGGATGGAAGGACCAGCAAGGCCGCCTTACTCAAGCGAGGAGGGGAAAAGCAGGCGGCCGAGCCCTGGATGGAGCGCCTCGATTGACGATAGAGCCTTTTTTGGGCAATACTCCTCGCTAATAGGCGCGTTCGCACCCTTAAAGGGACGAGAGCGGGGCTAAGATGCCCCACCGCGCGCCCTCATCCGAAACCCATGGAGCCTATCACATGGATGCCTTAAGCGTCGCCAAAACTCTTCATCCTCTGGAAGTCCGCATCCTTCTCGCCTACGATCCGGGAAGCGAAATCGACGGTGAAACCCTGCGCAGGGAACTGCACTTTAGGGAGGGGCAGGAAAACCAGGCCTTTTCCTGGCTTCTCGCCAAGGGCCTTGTCGAAGAACAGGGAAGGACCCAAAGCCTTTTTTTCGAGCTGACGGCCTTGGGGCGCGAATATGCGGAAAAGGGGACACCCGAGCGCAGAATTTTTGACTATATCGAAAGCAGGGGAGCCGCGAGATTGCCAGAGCTCGCCGAAGCCCTCGGGCTTGAGCAAAAAACGGTAGGCTCGGCCTTCGGCCTCCTTTCCAAGGAAGGCGCCCTCGGCATGAACGAAGAAAAAAAGGCTTCCTTGCTGCCCGGCACCGGCTTTCCCTCCCGGATGGAAAAACTCGGCGACATCATCGCCCGAGCGGCTTCGAGCGGTGGCATACTCGAAGAAAGTTCCCTGGATTCGGATTCCCTGGAGTTGGTCAAATCGGTGGCAAAAAAGCGCGGGGCCGGGGATGCCCCCTTTCGCGTGGCCGAACGGGAAAGGGTTGTGTACAGGTTGAGTCAGGCCACCGCCGAACAGCGGCGCATACTCAAATCCCTGGGCGTCACCGGCGAGGAGCTGGGCGCGCTGACACCGGCTTTGCTCGAAACCGGGGATTGGAAAAAGGGGAGCTTCCGCCCTTATAATATCGGGGTTACGCCCGCCCGTACCATTCCGGGTAGGAAAAACCCCTATGTGGAATTTCTCGAAAGCGTCAAGGACAAACTCGTTTCCCTGGGATTCGAGGAATTCGACGGGAACATGGTGGAGACCGAATTCTGGAATTCCGACGCCCTTTTCATGCCACAGTTCCATTCGGCCCGGGATATCCACGATGTCTACAGTATCGAAAACCCCCCGATGGCCAAGTTTATCGAAGAACCTCATCTTTCCAAGGTGGCCGCCGCCCACGAGAACGGCGGCGATACCGGTTCGAGGGGCTGGAATTACCGTTTCGACAGGGATTTTACCCGTCGCCTCATTCTGAGAAGCCAGGGTACGGTGCTATCCGCCAGGCAGCTGCCCACGGCCAAGGTTCCGGGCAAGTATTTCGGCATTGTTCGCTGCTTCCGTTACGACAAGGTCGACGCGACCCATCTTTCGGATTTTTATCAGACCGAGGGTATCGTGCTGGGCGAAGATGTAAACCTCCGGACCCTGCTGGGCTTTTTGGAAATGTTCGCCGTGGAGGTGGCGGGCGCCAAGGAAGTCAAATACGTCCCCGGCTATTTCCCCTTTACCGAGCCTTCGGTGGAAGTGCACATAAAGCATCCGGTACTGGGGTGGTTCGAGCTGGGCGGCTCGGGTATATTCCGTCCCGAGGTCACCAAATCCCTGGGCATCGATGTCCCGGTACTGGCCTGGGGCTTGGGCATAGACCGCATGGCCCTGATGGCCCTGGGCCTGAACGACCTGCGCGAACTCTTCAGTCCGGACCTGGAAAGCGTCCGCCTGCGCAGAACCCTTATGCAGCCTAAATGATGGAGCGCTACGATGCCTAAGATAGAAGTGAACGAATCTTTGTTCTTCAAGCTTTTGGGAAGAAAAATGGACGCCGTCTCTCTTGAGGCGATTCTTCCCAACGCCAAAGCCGAGCTGGACGCCTGGGACGATACTTCCGCCGCCGACGGGAACCGCACGATCAAGATCGAACTGAACGATACGAACCGGCCGGATCTCTGGTCCACCGCTGGCCTGGCCCGTCAGCTCAGGGTGCGGGAGACGGGGGAAATCCCTTCCTATCCGTTTTTTGTCCCCCTCGGAGAATCCCCTAATGCCGCCTATACGGTGATGGTGGACGAAAGCGTCCGGAAAGTGAGGCCGTACCTCGCCGGCTTTGTCGCCCGCGGTCCGGCGATCAGCGACGCGATGCTCAAGGATTTTATCCAAACCCAGGAAAAACTCACCTGGAACTACGGCCGCAAGCGCCGCAGCGTCTCCATAGGGCTGTACAGACCTTCGATCATCGCCTGGCCGGTGCATTACAGGGGCGCCGATCCCGACAAGGAAGCCTTCGTGCCATTGCAGGAAACCAGGACCATGACCCTGCGGCAAATCCTGGCGGAACACCCCAAGGGGAAGGAATACGGCTTCATCCTCCAGGACGAGGCGATCCATCCCCTTCTCCTGGACGATAAGGGCAGGGTGCTCTCCTATCCGCCGATCATCAACTCCGCCGATTTGGGAGCCGTGCTCGTGGGGGATCAGGATCTTTTTATCGAGGTCACCGGCACCGAGTATCCCTCGGTAAGCCTGACCGCCTCCATCCTGGCCTGCGATCTGGCGGACATGGGCTTCGCCATAGAGAACGTCGAGGTTCGATATCCTTACGACACTCCCTTCGGCCGCGCCGTGGTTTTCCCCTGTTATTTCCAGCCTGAAATTCAGACCGGCATAGGGGAGGCCAGAAAGCTGCTGGGACTGGAAATGAGCATCGGAGAGGCCAGGGAGGCCGCGCAGCGCATGGGTTCCCGGGCCAGGATCGAAGGCGATAGGATCGTAATAAGACCACCCGAATATAGAAACGATTTCCTCCATCCGGTGGATCTTGTCGAGGACATACTCATGGGCATGGGGATGGATAAATTCCCGCCCGAAAAACCCCATGATTTCACCATCGGAAGGCTCTCCGCCATCGAGGAATTTTCTCGCAAGGCCAAACTTTGCTTTGTGGGCATGAGTTATCAGGAGATGATTTACAACTATCTCGGAGGGCGGAAAGATTATATCGACAGGATGGGTGTCGATCCGAAAGCGGTGGTGAAGATCAGCAATCCCATGAGCGAAAGCTTCGAATACCTGCGAAATTCGCCCTTGCCGGGGCTGCTCGGCACCGAATCGGTGTCGTCGAAGGCGCCGTACCCGCACAGGGTTTTCGAAATCGGCAAGGTGGCTGTGTTCGACGAGGCTGAGAATTACGGCATAGCCACGCGCCAGTTCGCCGGCTTCTTGAGCAGCCACGCCCAGGCCGACTACAACGAAATAGCCTCCCATGTGGCCACCCTCATGTATTATCTCGGCAAGGAATACTCCGTCAGGGAAGCCCAGGATTGCCGGTTTATCCCGGGACGTCAGGCGGAGATCCTGCGGAGCGGCAAAAGGGTGGGCATCTTCGGGGAGATCCATCCCGGCGTACTGGAGGCCTTTGGTATCACCATGCCCTCCGCTGGCGGCGAAATAGACCTGGACCTGCTCTTGAGTTGAAGCCACAGCCCTCCTCTCGGACGTATACCGGGAGGAAGGGCTGTCATGGATATTTTCGCTTACGAACCTCTCGGCTTCGAGGGGTGCCTGGTTAAGATAGAGGTGGATTTGCGCAGGGGTATCCCCGCCGTGGATATCGTCGGCCTGGCCGCCACCTCGGTCAGGGAATCCAGGGAGAGGGTCAGGGCCGCGATCCGGAACTCCGGCTTTATCTTCCCCCAGGATCGCGTTCTCATCAACCTTTCCCCCGCCGATCTCCCCAAGGAAGGCTCCCTTTACGATCTGCCCATAGCGACGCGAATTCTTATTTCCACCGGCGCTCTTCCGGATTGCGGGAAGCCTATTCTCGTCGTGGGGGAGCTTACCTTGGACGGCCATGTCCTCCCCATACGCGGCAGCCTTCCCGCACTGCTAAAGGCCAATTCCGGCGGCATAAACGACTACCTCGTCCCCTGCGGCAACCTTGGCGAAGCCGGGAGGCAGAGATCCGGCAGAGTCTATGGCATTTCCCATATATCCGAACTTCCTTCCATATTGTTGGCGCTCCGCGAGGGGAGGCTCCCCGGAGGCCAAAGGAAAGCCGGGGCGGGCCCAGGGCGGGGTGCGGCGGCTGAATTGGACTCTGCGGCCGGTCGGGAATTGGATTTTTCGGATTATTGCGGCGATGGCGCCGTGATGCGGGCCCTGATGGTGGCCGCGGCCGGTAGGCATAATCTTCTTCTTTTCGGCCCGCCCGGTTCGGGCAAGACAATGGCGGCCATGCGATTTCCATCGTTGCTGCCGGACTTGGGCGAAAGCCAGGCCCAGGAGGTCGCGGCTCTCTGGTCGCTGAGGGGAAAGGCCTATGGGACCTCCTCCTCGGGCGCAAGGCCACCCTTCTGCGCGCCGCACCATTCCGCCTCCCTGGAAGGACTGGTGGGGGGCGGCAGGCCCCCCAGGCCCGGGGAGATTAGCCTGGCCCATAGGGGCTTGCTTTTCCTGGACGAGACTCCAGAGTTTGGGCGGGACGTACTCCAGGCGTTGAGAGAGCCGCTGGAGCAAGGTTTCATCAGCGTCGTTCGAGCGGGTATGATCCTCCGCTATCCGGCGGACTTTCAGCTTGTCATGGCCGCCAATTCCTGTCCATGCGGCAATCTGGGTAATCCGGCGAAAACCTGCCTTTGTTCCCCTCCTGAGATTCAACGCTATTGGAAACGCCTTGGCGGACCGCTGTTGGACAGAATCGATATGCGCATTCCGCTGACGATACCCGAAGGCTCGAGCATAATGGACAAACCCACCTGGACCCAGGGGCGGCTTCGCGCAATGGTGGATGCCGCCGTAGCGATCCAGTTTAAAAGAAGTTCCGGCCGGGGCGGCCTTTTCAACAGCAGGCTCACTCCCGGCCTTATTCAGCAATTCTGTGTCCTTGAGCCCCGGCTCCGGGAAGAGTTCAAGGCTAAGGCCCAGGAACTCGGCTTTTCAATGCGCGCCTGCCACTCGACGCTCAGGCTGGCAAGAACCATCGCTGATCTCGAAGGTCGGGAAAGCATCGACCACGATGCACTTATGGAGGCTATCGGATACAGGGAGTTCGGTGACGGTTCCTGCTACTGGCCTTTTTAGCGCGGAGCGTCCGGGCCCTGATTCACTCCGGCATGGTATCGCGCCGGATCCTTTCACGGGGATCAATACGAGTCGCCGTGGTCCCGAGCTCCCATATAAGGCGTTTTTATTTAGGCCAAGCGTCGCAACCCAGTTGACAAGGCTTTTAAATCCGGTTATTTTCCTCCTCGCGCCTTTTGACGAAGGGGTTCGCGGAGGAGTTCGCGAGGGGTTCGAAGCGACGAAAATACTTCGAATTCTTCAAAAATCAGCCGATTCGATCAAAACGATCTTGACAGAACCGAGGCGACTTTGGTACCTTCATCGAGCGCTCTGAGGAAGGGGACTTTTGAGGGGCGAGGGATCTTC
>LVBN01000121.1 GCA_001603165.1 Spirochaetales bacterium Spiro_12 | reverse complement strand
AGACCTCTACCTCAAGCCGGGAAGCTCGGCAGCCAACCGCGCGGCCCTGGCCCGCTGGGGCGCCTGGGTCAACGCCTTCGGCGCCAAGGAATACGGCAGACCCCTCTTCGTGGTCTCGTCGGCGGACTTGGCCGGCTCGACCAATATCGACGGCTTCGCGAAAGCCTACGGCGACTTTCCCGGCTACGGCTGGTACCAGCGCTACGGCGGCCCCGAAGGCAGCCTACTGCCCCAGGAGATCACCGAGTTCGCCAACGCCGGCATCATGACCGGCATGGCCAGCGTCAATCTCTCCAACGACCCTGAAAAGGAATTCGACGGATTCTGGGGCGCCACCTCCACCTACGCCTCCTTCTCCTACCTTGTCTACGGTTCCTTAAGGCTTTACAGCCAGCTCACCCAGGATTGCCAGCTCAAGACGGGCAAGGTCATCTACGTGGCCGGCCACTCGGGCCCCGAGACCGCCGACGACTCCCGCACCCATTTCGGCATATTCTCGCCCGGCGTCACCCGACTCTTCCCCAAGGGCCAGGTCATCAACCTCCACCCCTGGGAATACAACGAAGTCCCGGTGCTCCTGGGCGCGGCCCTGGCCACCGAGGTACCCATAGTCGCCCTTCATCTGACCCGGCCGGCCATACAGCTGCCCGACCGGGCGAAGCTGGGCATACCCTCCCATTTCGAAGCCGCCAAGGGCGCCTATGTGCTTAAGGAAACCGACCCCGCCAGACCCAGGGGAGGCACCCTCTTCGTCCAGGGCACCAGCGCCGTGGACGGAATTTTAAAGATCCTGCCCCAGATCGAAAAACTCAATTGCAAGGTCGTCTGCGTGGTCAGCGCCGAACTCTTCGCGCGCCAGAGCCCCGCCTACCGCGCAAAAGTAGTCTCCCCCGAGGACAAGGCGGATTCCACCGTCGTCTCCACCCAGGCCAAAATCCTCATGGACGACTGGTTCTTCAACCCCCTGGCCGCGGACTACGCCCTTACCTCCGACTGGGACGACCGCTGGAGAACCGGCGGCAATCTGGATGAAGTGCTGGACGAGGCCCGCTTGAGCCCCGCCTGGCTCCTGAAAGGCATCGGGCGTTTCGTTAAGGACAGGGAACGCCGACTTTCGCTGCTCCGTTCGGAGCTCGGGGTAAAATAGGGAGGAGCCATTATTTTTGAAGATCGAGTCAAATCGACATATACACAGATAAGGAGTTACACATGAACATGGAAATGCTCACCGGCGTATTCGCCCCCATGACAACCCCCTTCAAGAACGACGAAATCGACTATGAAGGTTTGGCGGCCAATGTGGAGAAAATGAACTCCACCGGCCTCAAGGGCTATTTCGTCCTGGGGACCAACGGAGAATTCAAAGCCCTGTCCATCGAAGAGCGCTTCAAGGTGCTCGACCTGGTGGTCAAGACCGCCGCCAAGGACAAGGTGATCATGGCTGGCTGCGGCGCCGAGAGCACCAAGGAAACCATCGACCTGGTCAAGCGGGCCGCCGACTCGGGCGCCAAGATGGCCTCGGTCCTCATGCCCTGCTTCTTCGCCAAGAAAATGACCGATGAAATCCAGGAGCGCCACGTCTACGAAGTGGCCGATGCCTCCCCCATCCCCATAGTGATCTACAACAACCCCTCGGTGAACGCCGGTGTCGTGGTCAAGCAGGCCCTGGCGTTGCGCCTGGCCGCCCACCCCAATATCGCGGGAGTCAAGGACAGCTCCAAGGAAACCTATATCGAAAACCTCGCCGCCGCCTCCGACAAATTCCACGTCCTGGCCGGCTCGGCCGCCTATTTCCTCGATCTCATGCGCAAGGGCGGAAAAGGCGGGGTGCTCTCCCTGGCCAACGTCTTCCCCCAGCAGTGCGCCGACCTCTACAAGGCCATTCTCGCCGGCGAAAACGAGCTGGTGGAAAACCTCAACACCAAGCTGGTCAGCCTCAACAGCAAGGTGTCCGGCGCCTTCGGCGTGGCCGGCGTAAAAGCCGCCATGGACATGGTCGGCTTCGCCGGAGGACTTCCCCGCAGGCCTTACAAGGGCCTCACCGCGGAAAATCTGGCGACCCTCAAGGCCGATCTGGAGCAGAGCGGCTTCATGGGCTAAGCCCGGCTACCCTTGGGCAACCGGGGGCGTGGGGGCGGGAGGCTACAGCTCCCGCC
>LVBN01000120.1 GCA_001603165.1 Spirochaetales bacterium Spiro_12 | reverse complement strand
GTTCCCGACGAGAACAAGATATTCGGCGAACACTGGAAAAAATACGGAAAATAAGCGGAACGGCCGCCGTGCGCGACGGCCGTCCTCATGTTCGGAATAGGCGTCAAGGAAAGGAGAGTTGTGGTATGGATACGATGGAGAAGTACAAGAAGTACGTAAACACGGCGTTCGTCAAGGCGGTTGAGCCTGTCGTCGTGGAAAAAGCTTCGGGCAGCAAGATTATCGATGTGGACGGCAAGATCTACACCGACCTCTATGCCGGCATCGCGGTCGCGAACGCCGGTCACGTCAATCCGGAAGTGGCCGCGGCGGCCAAGGCCCAGATAGACAAGGTCGTTCACTCTTGCGCCTACGTTTATCATTCTATTCCCGTGGCGGACCTGGCGGAAAAGCTCGCCGAAGTCACCCCCGGAAGGCTTCAGAAAACTTTCTTCGGCAACGGCGGTGCCGAGGCTAACGAGGGCGCCATGCGCATGGCCAAGCAGTTCACCAAACGGACCGAGTTCATCGCCCTTCAGGGTTCCTTCCACGGAAGAAGCTTGGCGACCCTCTCGATAACAGGCAACAAGGACAGAAAGAAGGGCGGCGGACCTTACGCCTCGGGCATCTCCTTCCATCCCTCGGCCTACTGCTACCGCTGTCCTTACGCCATGAGCTATCCGGCCTGCGATATGTACTGCGCCAAGCAGCTCGAGCGGACCATCCAGTTCGACACCGCCGGCGACGTGGCGGCCTTTATCGCCGAGACCATGATGGGCGAGGGCGGAATCATCATTCCACCCAAGGAATACTATAAGGAAATCAAGAAGGTCCTGGACAAGTACGGCATCCTCCTCTTCCTCGACGAGGTCCAGTGCGGTTACGGACGCTCGGGCAAGCTCTTTGCCGTCGAACACTACGATGTGGAGCCGGACATCATGACCTTCGCCAAGGGCATCGCCGACGGCTTCCCCCTCTCGGCCTTCATCGCGAGGCCCGAGATCGCCGATTCCTTCAAGCCCGGCGACCATCTGTCCACCTTCGGCGGCAATCCCGTTTCCTGCGCCGCGGGCCTGGCCAATCTCAACTTCATGCTCCGGGAGAAGATTCCCGAAAAGGCGCTCGCCAAGGGCGAGAAGGTCGTCGGCGAGCTCAAGGAACTCCAGAAGAAGGCGCCCCTCATCGGCGACGTGCGCGGTTCGGGCCTTATGATCGGCATCGAGCTGGTCAGGGACAAGGCGAAGACCCCCGCCAACGAAGAAGCGGGCAAGATCCGCGCCGCCATGCGGCAGAAGGGTTTCCTCATCGGCGTGGGCGGCACCTACGGCAACGTGCTCCGCTTCCAGCCGCCCCTGGTGATCAGCTCAGAGGAACTGAGCGCGGCGGTAGCCGCTCTGGCCGAGAGCCTCAAGGCGCTGTAAATGAAGATCTCGATAATTGGGTCCGGCGCCATGGGGTCCCTGTTCGGAGGAGGCCTGGCCTCCTCCGGCCACGAGGTCGTGCTCTACGACGTCTACAAGGATCACGTGGACGCCATCAACAGGGACGGCCTGGCCATCGAGGACGCGGCTACCGGCGCGGTGAAGGTGGTCAGGCCCAAGGCTTCCGCAGACCCCGAGGCTGTTAGGGATTCGGATGTGATGATCATCTTCGTCAAGTCCACCAATACCGAGGAAGCCGCCGCCGACTTCAAGGCCTACGCCAAGCCAAGCACCATAGCCCTTACCTTGCAGAACGGCCTTGGCAACGAGGCTATCCTTCGCAAGCATTTCGGGCCGGCGCGTACCGCGGCGGGGGTGACGTCCCAGGGAGCCACCTTCTTGGGACCGGGAAAAATCCGGCACGCGGGCAAGGGACCCACCCACATGGCCATGGCCGACGGCGATCAGAGCAAGCTTGCGAAGCTGGCCGAGGCCCTGGCCGCCGCGGGATTCGAAATTCATGTGGACAAGGACGTGGCGGGCATGATCTGGAGCAAGCTCCTGATCAACGTGGGCATAAACGCCATGACAGCCCTCCTGAATGTAACGAACGGCAGGCTTTTGGAGTTTGCCGATATAAAGGATATCATGGCCGAAATGGTGGAAGAGGCCATGGCTGTGGCGAAGGCGAGGGGAATCAGCCTGAGCTACGCCGATCCCCTGGCGGTGGTCTACGATGTCGCCGCCAAGACGGGGGCGAATTTTTCCTCGATGCTCCAGGATTTTCAAAAGAATCGCCGGTCGGAGATAGATTTCATGAACGGCGCGATCGTGAGGGAGGCCAAGGAATTGGGTATTCCCGTTCCGGTCAACGAAACCGTCACCCGTTTGGTGAGAACTCTCGACAGGCTTCACGCGGGCAAACAAGGAGCATGAATGGTAAAGGATAGGGAAAAAAGTTTCGTCTCCGGGGTGGATAAACACGAACTCGTGGAACTCACCCGGGACCTGGTGCGCATCGATTCGGTGATCCGACCGGATAGAGGCGGTACCGAAAAAAACCTGGTCCGCTTTATCGTGGACTGGATTCGCCGGGAGGTGGGGGTGGAACCCCTGGTGGAAGAAGTCGCTCCGGGACGGGAGAATATTATCCTGACCGTCGATTCCGGAAAGCCCGGGCCCTGCCTGATGGTCGAAGGACACACCGACGTGGTGAGCGAAGGGGACCCCGCCGCATGGGACTATGCTCCCTTCGGAGCCCAGCTCGTGGAAGGCAGAATCTATGGCCGCGGCTCCTGCGACATGAAGGCCGGCGACGCCATTGCCCTGCAACTGGCCAAGATATTCGCCACGACAAAGGAATCCTGGGTGGGCAAGCTTAGGGTGGGCCTCGTCTGCGACGAGGAAGGCATGATGATCGGCATCAAGGACTACATCAAGAAGGGGCACGCGGACATCGTGGATGCCTGCCTCGTGCCGGAGCCCGAGGAGAACAACCTTTGCATCTCCATGAAGGGGGCCATCAGGGCTATCGTCAAGGTCCAGGGCAAGATGGCCCACGGCGCCATGCCTTTATCGGGGATCAATCCCAACACCAGACTGGCCCGTATCATCCTTGCCTTCGAGGAGTTCGAGGCGGCGGAGAAAAAACGCTGCGGCAGGGACCCCTATCTGGGACTGCCGTCGGTAACCTTCACCGTGGTCCAGGCCCCGCCCCCCGGAAGCCCCCCACAGCTCAACGTCATGCCCGCCGAAGCTCTGGGGTATGTGGATATCCGCACCACCCTCGCCCAAAACCACGATCAGGTCAGGCAGGCCCTGCGCGATATCCTCGCCGGGCTCGCCAAAACCGACCCGGATTTCAAGGCCGAGATCGAGTTCATCGAGGACAGGCCCGTTGTGGGCATAGAGAAAGACGAACCCATCGCCGCCATATCGGCCCAGGCCTACCGCGACCTGACGGGGAGGGACCCCGTCTGGAACGGTGTCCCCGGCGCCACCGACGGCACTTTCCTGAGCGCCTGGAAAGGAATCCCCTGCCTGGTCAACGGGCCGGGAAACAGGCTGATTCCCCACCAGAAAAACGAATACGTAGAGGTGGAAGAATTGTTCGAATGCGCCAGAATCTACGCCCTCACGGCGAGCCGCTATCTGGACCCGGAGTCTCCGGCGCCACGACGGCAATCCTAAGACAGGGAAATGAATATGCTTAAAATTACCGGCTTATGCAAAAATTTCGGAGCCCTCCAGGCGTTGAACAAAGTGGACGTGGAGGTCAAGCAGGGGGAGATCCACGGGATCATCGGTCCTAACGGTTCGGGAAAGACAACCCTCTTCAACTGCATCACCGGGGTTCTCAAACCCGACGGCGGAAAGATCACTTTCCAGGACGAGGATATCACCGGCCTGCGGGCCGACCTCATCTCCAACAAGGGTATCCACAGGACCTTCCAGGCGGGAAAGCTCGTGCCCAATCTGACGGTGCTCGAGAATGTCATGTCCGGCGTCCAAGATTCCGTGGGCAGTGTGCTCAAGGATACGATTCTCCGGTTTCCCTTCACCAAGGCGAAGCGGGAAAAGGAAATCGAGGAAAAAGCCCGCCGCATAATCGAAATCACGGGACTGACCCATTCCATCAACCGCTGGTCGGCCGACCTTGTATGGACCGAACGACAGCTCGTGCAGATCGCCCGGGCTATCATCGCCGAGCCCAAACTCCTGCTGCTGGACGAACCCGCTTCGGGCATGGGCGCCAAGGAAATCGACGAGGTGGATGAAATAATCCGTAAGGTGAGGGATATGGGCATCACGGTCGTCGTGGTGAGCCACGATGTCAAGATGCTCATGAACATGTCGGATATCGTGACGGTCTTCAATTTCGGCCAGAAGATCGCCGAGGGTGTTCCGGCGGACGTACAGAAAAATCCCAAAGTGCTGGAGGCCTACCTTGGCGCAGAATGAAAAAAATCCAGCCTCCCCTCCGGGAACAGCGCTTCTCAAGGTGGAGGATCTCTCGGTTTCCTACGGGCACATCAATGCCCTCAAGAAGGTGAACATCGAGGTCTTTCCCGGCGAAATCGTCGTGCTCATAGGAGCTAACGGAGCCGGCAAGACCACCCTGCTCTCATCAGTTCTAGGCATTACCCCTTCCCAGTCCGGAACCATCACCTTCGACGGGCAGCGGATCGACAAGGAGCCCGTGGACAAGAATGTACGCAAAGGTGTCTGTCTCGTGCCCGAAGGTCGGGGCGTCTTCGCCTCCATGACGGTGATGGACAATCTTCTTCTGGGCGCCCACCACAATCTGCAGAATAAGGACAAAAACCTAAAGCGGGTTTTCGAATGGTTCCCCATACTCAATCAAAGGAAGAACCAGGTAGCCAAGACTCTCTCCGGTGGCGAACGGCAGATGCTCTCCATAGCCCGGGGGCTCATGTCGGCTCCCAAGCTTATTCTTGTGGATGAACCTTCGATAGGTCTGGCGCCCATTGTCGTCAACGATATTTTCACCATTCTCCAGATGCTGAATAAGGAAGGCTATACGATCCTGCTTTCCGAGCAGAATGCCTACAAAGCCCTCAAAGCCGCCCACAGGGGTTATGTCCTGGAGACCGGCACCGTGACGCTCGCCGGGACCGCCCAGCAGCTGCTGAACGACCCCGGTGTCAAAGCCGCCTACATTGGAGCCTAAAGCCATGCAAGTATTCATAGCGCAAATTATCAACGGACTTTCATTGGGAAGCATATACGTGCTTCTGGCCACCGGATTCAATCTCTTGCTTCTGGTGGCCCTGATCATCCACTTTTCCTATCCCGTGGTCGTGGTCTTCTCCATGTACATCGTATGGGTGGTGCTCAACGCCACGGGCAACAATCTCCTTCTCGGCATTCTGGCGGGCGTCGTTTCTTCCATCCTGCTCAACGTGATAAGCGCCCCCATCTTCCAAAAGGTCATGCAGAAGCGGGGCGAGGTGGATGTCAACTCCACCATGGTCGTATCCATGGGGATGGGATTCATTATCACCGACATCCTCTCCCACTCATTCAACCACGGTTTCCCCATCGCCTATCCCGAAGCCATCACCGGCGGTGGTCCCTTGTTCAGGATCGGCCTCATAAGCGTTCAGGTGGGGCAGGTGTGGTCCCTCGTCATAGGCGCGGTCGCCGTGTCGGCCTTCTTCGTCCTTCTCTATAAAACCAGGGCAGGACGCGCGTTCAGGGCTATCGCCGAAGACCCGGCGGGCGCGAGGTTGGTGGGCATCCCCCTGGTTAAGACGGGCATTCAAAGTTACGCCCTCTCGGGCATCATGGGCGGTATGTCGGCTATTCTCATCGCCATGCTCCTACATTCCGCCTCTCCCGGTCTGGGGGATATGCTGGCCCACAAGGTCTTGGCCGTATCCATCGTGGCCGGGCTGGGCAATCTCGTGGGCGGCTTAGTGGTCGGCTTAGCCCTGGGGGTACTTGAAGCCCTGATCCAAGGCTACGCCGCGGGCAGCTGGTCCAACGCCATCGCTTTCGTGGTCATGCTCGTCGTTATCTTATGGAAGCCGAAAGGTCTCTTCGGCATCAAGGTCTAACAAGGAGGACACCGTGTCGTTATCGATATATTACTTTCTTGCTATTACCGCGGTGAACATCCTCATGACCTGGGCGATTTACCTGCCCTACAGGGTCGCGCATCTGCACTTTATCACCATCGCGAACATGGCTATCTCCGGCTACCTGGCCGGTTTCCTGGTGATGAGCCTGAAGCTGCCCTTTTTCTGGGCCCTCCTCATCGGTTTCGCCGTAGGCGGAATAATCGGCTATATCGTCTCCCTCTTCATAGGCGACGCTCCCACCTTCGCGGTGGTAATAGTCGGTTTTACCTTCATTTACATAACCAGGACGGTAATCGAAAATCTGCCCGCCGTGGGCGGAACCATGGGAATGTTCGGGCTGCCCAACATAGGGAACTCTCCTGCGGCGCATCGCTACATAATACTGGCGATTCTCTACGGCCTGGTGCTGCTCGTGGGCTTCCTCATCCACCGCTTCGACAGTTCGCGGCTCGGCAAGGCGGCTTCGGCGGTCTTCGTCGATAAGGATCTGGCCACATCCCTTGGCGTGGATATAAAGAAAGTGGGCCAGCTTTTGCAGGTATTCAGCTGTCTTGTCGCCGGAGGAACCGGAGTCTTGTACGGCTTTATCTACAAAAGCTTCCATCTGGACTTCTTTACCTTCCACCTTGTGGGAGTCTTCATGACCACCATCTTCGTAGGCGGCTATACCACCCTCTGGGGCTCCCTCCTGATGGCGCCCGTGCTCTACGGCCTTCCCCTTTTGTTCCCAAAAGAAATTCAATCCTGGCGCATGGTCATTTATGGTGTTATACTAATTCTTATATTGGTGCTGAAGCCCGAAGGCTTTATAACCAGAAAGTTCGTTTACAATATTGGTATCCGTCTTTCGCGCAAGCGGGGGAAGATATAAAGACTATTAAGGAGGTCTTATGAAAAAATTAGCCGGAGTAATGGTACTGCTCCTTGTCGCTTCTACCGCGGCGTTTGGCCAGGTAGTGGTGAACGAATGGCAAATACCATTCCTCAACTCCCTAACCGGCGCCATCGCGTCGATCGGCGAGTATCTGCATTGGGGCGCCAACTATGCCGCCCAGGAAATCAATGCGGCGGGCGGTATCGCCGGCAAGCCGGTAAAAGTTATCGGCGTTGATACTGCCCTCGATCCCCAGAAAGGTTCCGTCGAGATGGCCCGCATAGTCAAGGACAGCCTGGTCGCCTTAGGCCCCGTTCCCGAGCCGGTTATCATGGCCGCCATGCCCATCGCCGTGGAGAACGGGATGATGTCCATCACCGCCACCACCTCCTACGAGTATGCGGCTCCCTACTTCCCCTGGACCGTTTCCTGGTTCCCCCCCACCGAGGAAAGGCTCGCTCCCTTGGTCGAGGCCTGGCTGAAGCAGTTCAGCGACATCAAGACCGTCGTCCAGTTCATCGAGCCCTACGGCGCGTGGCCTGGGATGGCTAAAGGCCACACCAGGGCCCTGGGCAACCTCAAGTTGAAGGAAGTCAAGGTCGACGTTCCCAGCGACGCGGTAGCCTTCGGTCCCATCGTCGTGCGCGCCATGTCCCAGAAACCCGACGCCGTGATCCTGGCCTGCAACGCCGAAAAGGCCGCCAAGATCATCAAGGAAATGAAGAGCCTCGGCTGGACCAAGATGAACCACATCCTGGTCTTCTCCAGCGCCGACACCCCCGAGCTCTATACCACCGGCGGCAAGGATATCGAGGGAGTGCAGATCTACAACTATACCAACGATACCCTGGACACCCCCCGCTGGAACGCCTTCAAGGCGGCCTACATGGCCGACCACAAGGGCACCCAGGTTCCCAGCCTCGCGCCGAACTACTACGACGCTGTCTACATGGTCAAGGAAGCCATCGAGAAGACCGGTGTGACCGGAGATCCCAAGAAGCTCAAGGAAGAGCGGAAGAAGATCGCCGATTACCTCCAGAACGTCAAGGGCTTCAAGGGCCTGCTCTTCGAGTGGGACAACGTGAACGGCGTCGCCATGACCAAACCGACCTACATCTTCGAGGTGAAGGACGGCAAGAAAAAGCTCGTGTTGGAAGTCAAGCCCAAGTTCTAATGAATACTGATGGCCCGGGAATGGCTGAACGTCTTTTCCGGACCCCTTGTTTGAGTTTTAGGGCCGTTTCGCGGGAAACGGCCCTTTTTTACAAAATAACCTATGGCTAGGAGGGCCAGTTCATCACCATGAAAACCATGTTGCCTATCGCCCGCTCGGATATTCATGTCCATCTCACCCAGGAAGATATGGAGACCCTTTTCGGCAAGGGTCACAAGCTCAGCCATGTCAGGGAGCTCACGGTGCCGGGCAATTTCGCCTGCGCCGAAACCGTTGAAGTCGTCGGTCCGAAGGGAAGCGTCAAAGGCGCAGTCGTCGTCGCCCCTAACCGAAAATACACCCAGGTGGAAGTTTCCTTTACCAACGCCGCCGAACTGGGAATCGATCCTCCCTTGCGGGAGTCCGGGGATATCGAAGGCAGTCCCGGCTGCACGCTGATCGGCAGCGAGGGGAGGAAGCTGGTTCTGAAAAAGGGTCTTGTCGCCGCCCTGCGTCATATCCATATGCACACCAACGACGCGAAAGAATTCGGGGTCGTGAACGGCCAGCGGGTCAAGATTCGCGTTCCCGGCGAGCGGGGCCTTGTATTCGAGAATGTCATTGTGCGGGTGGCCGACGATCTGGCCTTGGAAATGCATATCGATATGGACGAGGGCCGGGCCGCGGGGGTCGTCGATTTCCAGCTGGTCGAGCTGATCAAATAAACTTGCCAGAGACGAGACAGGCCCGCGAGCTTCGTATTTAGAAGGAATTTGTTTCTCCATAATTAAATTTTCAATGGTATAATGACTACGATACTGGTATTGAAGTCTTGGGATAACGTCGAAAATCTGGTCTCCATTATCGGTATCCTTCTTTCGCTTAAGCGGGAGATTAGAGAAAAACCGGGAAGGAGGATTTATGAAAAAATTAGTCGGAGTCTTGGTACTACTTCTTGTCGCCGCAACTGCCTCGTTCGGCCAGGTGGTCACGAACGAATGGCAGATTCCATTTCTAAACGCGCTCACCGGTGCGATAGCTTCCATTGGTGAGTATCTTCACTGGGGCGCTAACTACGCGGCCGAGGAGATTAATGCCGCTGGGGGAATTGCGGGCAAACCGGTGAAGATTATTCCTGTCGATGTGGCGCTGGATCCCCAAAAGGGATCGGTCGAGATGGCTCGCATTGTCAAGGATACGCTGGTCGCCCTGGGTCCCGTCCCTGAACCGGTCATAATGGCCGCCATGCCCATAGCGGTGGAGAACGGTATGATGTCCATCACCGCCACCACCTCCTATGAGTATGCGGCGCCCTATTTACCTTGGACCCTCTCATGGTTTCCCCCTACGGAGGATAGGCTTGCTACCCTTATCGCCGCCTACCTGAACCAGTTCAACGACATAAAGACAGTTGTCCAGTTCGTGGAGCCGATGGGTCCATGGCCCGGGATGGCCAAGGGGCATTCTAAGGCCATAGCCGACAAAAAGCTTAAGGAAGTAAAAGTTGATGTGCCTATTGATGCGGTATCCTTCGGTCCTATCGTTGTGCGAGCCATGGCCCAAAAACCCGATGCGATTATTCTGGCCTGTAATGCCGAAAAAGCCGCAAAGATCATCAAAGAACTGAGAGGGTTGGGTTGGAAAAAAATGAACCATATATTGGTCTTCTCCAGCGCCGACACCCCGGAACTTTATACCACCAGCCCCAAGGATGTCGAAGGAGTGCAGATTTATAATTATACCAACGATGACCTCGACACCCCCCGTTGGAATGCCTTCAAGAAAGCCTACATGGCTGACCACAAGGGCACCCAGGTTCCCAGCCTCGCGCCGAACTACTACGATGCCGTGTATATGATAAAAGAGGCAATCGAAAAGACCGGCGTAACCGGAGACCCCAAAAAACTGAAGGAGGAGCGGAAGAAAATCGCCGACTATCTCCAGAATGTCAAGGGCTTTAAAGGTCTGCTCTTCGAATGGGACAATGTAAACGGAGTCGCGATGACGAAGCCGACCTACATCTTCGAAATCAGAAACGGCAGAAAGAATCTTGTATTGGAGGTAAAACCTGGGTTGTAACCCATTTTGCCCTTAGCATAGGGACTGTCTGGAAACTATGTATAATAAAACGGGGGACTGTTTTTTTAACTAAACAGCCCCCGTTTTAAAAACCGTGGCAAAGATAACAGTCTATCTGGCCATGCGCTTGACCAAATCCTCGTGGCCCATGTAGCCGAAGGCCGAGCGAGAGTGTCTGATCGCCTTGGCGATAGCCCTTGCCATTGCGTCGGCGGCCATGGCCCCCACGATATTGATATCGCTCTCTACTTCCCCGGTGGTTACGGCGAAAATAGAATCGCCTTCGCCTGCGGTATGGGCGGGACAGATAGCCCTGGAAAAACCGTCATGGGCCATCATGGCCACCCGGGTGGCCATGGGCTTGGAAAGAATCGCGTTGGTCGCCACCATGCCGATGGTGGTGTGACTGGTCAGCCCGGCCTTGGTCGGAGCGTATGCGGCCTGCTTTTTCTTCATCTCCTCGTAGGCGTCCAAGAGACCGTTTTTCTCCTTGTTCAGGGTTCCTCCCAGAAGTTCTCCGCTTACCGGATCCTTTACGTTGCCCCAGCAGTTGACCACCACGAGGGCTCCCACCACAAGGTTTCCGGAGCTTGCGCTGGCAGTCCCCAGGCCGCCCTTCATGCGCTGATCCAGATCCCCGGCCCAACCGATGAGGGCCCCGGTGCCGGCGCCGACCACGCCCATGGGGACATCGAGACCTGCGTTTTCGCAGGCCTGATAACCCATGGCCTCATCAGGGTAGGCCAGGGGATCGCCCACGGTAAGGTCGAAAATGACCGCGCCCGAAACGATGGGAACCAGAACATTCCAAGCGTTAAAGCCGATCTTCTTGTCTCTGAAATACTTCATCACTCCGCCGGCCCCCGCCAGACCAAAGGCGCTGCCGCCGGAAAAATAGATAGCGTGGGGCGCCGGCACCATATTCACCGGCGCCAGACAATCGGTTTCCCTCGTGCCGGGAGAACCTCCCCGTACGTCCACACCGGCGGTCTTCGCGTTTTCGCAGAGCATGACCGTAACGCCCCTGGCGGTATCCAGGTTCTGGGCGTGTCCTATTCTGATGCCGGGGACATCCGTGATCGAATCTCTCATTGATATATCTCCTTATTAGTTGATTTGTTTTTTGCCTGACCGAATAACCATTCCCACATGTCATAATCATAATACGCATAGAGCCAGGAATAATGGGGCGTCGCCCCGAATGTGCCCTTTGGGTAGATTGTTTGCCGGATGCTTTTATTCCCGGCTGAACGTATAGCTTCCACCATTGATGTGCATAATTCTACGCTCACTATATTATCGTCTGCGGAATGAAATGCCCATACAGGCATATTCTTCAGTATAGACGCCCGGTCATAGTAATTTCCGGTTTTTATATCGCCTGCGTTATCTTTTTCGGTTAAGCCTAGAAAAGGGGCCATGCCGGGATACGACTCAAAATTGGCCATGCCGCCGCCCGCAACAGGAACGAGCGCCGCAAAAAGCTCCGGATTCTCGATCCCCAGCTTATACGTACCGAACCCGCCGAGAGAAATTCCCGTAAGGTAGATTCTGTTATCGTCTATGCGCGAGAACCGTTTAATAATCCCACGGATAAGATCCGCTTCGTTTTTCGCGACCCTGTCGGATGCATGAGCTTCTTCGAGAGGACACTGGATAGCCGCTATATAGCAGGGGTGTTTTTTCTGCCACCAGGGATATGCGATGTTGGTGGCGCCTTCTCCGCAAGTAATTGACAGCTGCGCTTCGTTGTAGTGTCCGCGCTGCCCTGCCCCGTGTAAATAGACCACGAGAGGGACTTTTTTGCCTTCCGGCAGGTTTTCGGGATCAGGTTCGAACAAGCGATATGCGAGATATGAACCGCAATCTCCTTGATACGTTTCATATTTAAAAGAATCAAATGCACTGTGATCCCCGTATATCTCAAACTCGAACACATGCATCGGACTGATTGAGAAGAGTCTGAGATATCGCGCAAGTAAGCCGCGTTTTACAAAACGATCTATTCTTGTGCTTTGATTCTTCTCCACTTTATCAAGCTTCTTCCACGTGATCCCATCGAGGCTGTATTCAAGAAGGCAATTTTCTATGATCTTAACGCTGTGTACGGCCCAACGGGTTATATACAGGGGTTCCCGAAAGTCAAGCGAAATCCAGCTTGGGCCCGGCTCTGTGGCTTCCCATGCGGTTTTGCCCAAATAGTCTTTATCTATTGCCAGAAAAGCCTTGTCTTGGTTGCTGGAGGAAGCCACTTTCACATAATTGGTATGTTTTTTGGTCCAATTGATCGTTCTGTCCATTAGCTTAGTAACACTCCAAAGAGGGACATCGACCACATTGTAGTTTCTTCCTGAAAGGACGGGTTTTGTTGTCAGCCAGGGGCCGCGGAGTTTGCGGACTTTTTTATTCACCGCCATGGACGCGAATGCCGAGGGGCAAACCCTGTTCAAGGATACGCAGGCACTCGCCCCCGAACCCTCTCCCACACTCCAGAGCTTAGTCTCGGCAATGTTGAATCTTCCCCGAATATGGCCGAGAAGATTAATAAGCGAGGTATTGTCATAGCCTTTATAAGGTTTCTTTACCGCGACCACCAGGGTGGGTTCTATTGATTGGGTGGTTTTTTTTATAAATTCATAGGCGACCTGCGCCAATTGGTCGTCATCCATCAATATAAAAGCGAGCCCTAAGTCCATGGCTTCAGGATTCGCATATGCGTGAGGAATGTAGATATAGTATTCAAGCGCTTGATAGCTTTCTTCCTTGAATTCAGAGGGCAATATCACGGTCAGTTCGCCCACATCCAGCGAGGATTTTTTGAAGGCCTGCACATTGCGATTATCGAGAAGCGCTGAATCACCTGTCATTTTACTTCTCCAACGACGCCGGGACGGCATTATGCCAGGGTTCTTCCCGGATGCTGTTTAAAACGCCAAAAGACCCAAAGCCTTTGTTCAGGCTAAGGTTAAAATAAGCGGTTGTCAACACGATTGGGGATATATCGCTTCGATGGGTGATACGCTGTTTCATTTTTCGTACGGGAAAGCTTGCGGGCTTGCTGTTTGGCGGTTATAATAAACTACTATCGATATGCGGTGATTACCGGTGTTTAAAAGGAGAAGGAGTATGGCTGAAGTACAGAAATTGACAATCCAGGATCTCGCGGCTATGAAAAAGGAAGGCAAGAAGATCTCCATGATCACCGCCTATTCCTATCCTCAGGCCCTTGTCGTCGACGAAGCCGGCATCGACATCATCCTCGTCGGTGACAGCCTCGGCATGGTGGAACTCGGCTACGCTGGCACCACTCCCGTCACCATGGACGAGATGCTCAGCCACACCAAGCCGGTCATGAGGGCGGTCAAACGGGCCCATGTGGTGGGCGACTTACCCTTCATGTCCTATAACATCTCCGTCGAGCAGGCTATCACCAACGCCGGAATCCTTTACAAGGACGGCGGCTGCGACTCGGTAAAGCTCGAGGGCGGCCAGGATTTCGCCAAAACCGTCGGCGCTATCGTAAAAGCCGGCATTCCCGTGTTCGGCCACATCGGCCTCACCCCCCAGACCGCCGGAAGCTTGGGCGGATTCAAGGTTCAGGGCAAGTCCCTGGACGCGGCCAAGAAAGTGTTGGACGACGCCATCGCCCTGGACGAGCAGGGTGTCTTTGCGGTGATTCTGGAAGCCATTCCCCGCCAGCTGGCCGAAATAATCACCAAGAAAGTCAAGTGCGTCACCGTGGGAATCGGCGGCGGTGTCAATTGCGACGGCCAGGTTCTCGTATTCCACGACCTCCTGGGCCTCTTCAAGCGCTTTACCCCTAAGTTCGTGAAGGTCTATGCCAACGCCTACGACTTCCAGCTCAAGGCTATCCAGGACTATATTGGTGAAGTCCAGCAGTCCAAGTTCCCCGATGACGAGCACAGCTTTACGATGAAACCGGAAGTGGTCGACGAACTGAAGAAGTACGCAGGTCTTTGATCTGTCCATTTATTCGTGAAAAGACGACGAGTGTCCAAGGCTTATAACCCGGGGCTCGTCGTTTTTTAGTTAGCGTCTGTGGACCCGCAAGGCCAGACGCACAGGGAGGTTAATTGTGTCAATCGTTCGAAAAAGTCCGGTTCCATCCGACATCGACATCGCCCAGGCGGCGGAAATAAAGCCGATCTCCGAAATAGCGGCTAAATATGACCTTGAGGAGCGCTTTCTTGAGCATTACGGCAGCCAGAAGGCTAAAGTACGCCTCGAATTCCTTTCCGACCCGGCTACGCCCAAGACTAAGCGCGCGAAATACATCGATGTGACCGCCATTACCCCCACACCGCTGGGGGAGGGAAAGACCACCACCACGGTGGGGTTGACCCAGGGCTTCGGCGTCATAGGCAGGAAAGCTATCGCCAACATCCGTCAGCCTTCCATGGGGCCGACCTTCGGCATCAAGGGCGGGGCGGCGGGGGGCGGCTATAGCCAGATCGTTCCCATGGCTGATTTCAATCTCCATCTCACCGGCGATATCCACGCCGTATCGGCGGCCCACAACCTCTGCGCGGCGGGTCTGGATGCCCGCATGTACCACGAGAGCCGCTGGTCGGATTCCTACTTCGAAAAGCTGGGACTCCACAAACTAAACATAGATCCCTACAACGTTCTCTGGCGTCGGGTAATGGATATGAACGACAGGACCATCCGCAGGATGGTGGTCGGCCTCGGCGGCCTCGAAAACGGCCCTTTGCGGGAGACCGGATTCGATATTTCCGTGGCCAGCGAAGTCATGGCCATTCTTGCCCTCTCCACCAGCCTGGACGACCTTCGCAAGCGCCTGGGCCGTGTGGTCGTGGCCCTGGACAAGTCGGGCAAGGCTATCACCGCCGAGGACCTCAAGGTCGCCGGCGCCATGACCATCCTCATGAAGGACGCCCTCAAGCCGAACATCCTCCAGACTCTGGAGGAACAGCTCGCCTTCGTCCACGCGGGACCCTTCGCCAACATAGCCCACGGCAACTCTTCCATCGTCGCCGATTTGATCGCCACCAAGCTGGCCGATTACGTGGTCACCGAATCGGGCTTCGGGGCCGACATGGGTTTTGAAAAGTTCATGGATATCAAATGCCGGGCCTCGGGAATCATGCCCGACGGGGTAGTGCTCGTCGCGACGGTACGGGCGCTCAAGATGCACGGCGGGGGCCCCAAGGTCACCCCCGGAAAGCCGCTCTCCACGGCCTACACCCAGGAGAACCTCGATCTGCTTAAAAAGGGAATCGCCAACCTGGAAGCCCATTTGAAAATTATAGGCAAATACGGCCTGCCCGCGGTGGTGGCCATCAACGCCTTCCCCACCGACAGCGCCGCCGAGCATGCCCTGGTGCGGGAAGCCGCCCTCAAGGCGGGGGCCTCGGACGCCGTGGTCTCCTCCAACTGGGCAAAGGGCGGCGACGGAGCGGCCAAGCTGGCCGAAGCGGTGGACAAGGCCTGCGCAGTGCCCGCCAAGGCCAATTTCCTCTATCCCCTGGAGCTTTCGATTAAAGAGAAGATCGAAACCATCGCACGGGAAGTCTACGGAGCCGGAAGCGTAACCTACACCGATGTGGCCTCGGCCGCCATCGATAAGTTCAGCTCCCTGGGCTACGACAAGCTCCCCATCTGCATGGCCAAGACCCATCTCTCCCTCTCCCACGACCCGACGGTAAAGGGCGCGCCCAAGGGCTTTGTCTTCCCGGTCAAGGACCTGCGGCTGGCCGCCGGCGCGGGATTCATCTATCCCCTTACCG
Organism: Spirochaetales bacterium Spiro_12; assembly: GCA_001603165.1. GTDB lineage: Bacteria > Spirochaetota > Spirochaetia > Treponematales > Rectinemataceae > UBA2256. The sequence goes on along the minus strand of LVBN01000120.1, from coordinate 1,518 downwards.
GAGAGATCAGCACCATGCCAGGCCTGCCTTCCGTGCCAGCCTATATGGGCATGGATATCGATACCACGACCGGGCTTATCACGGGACTGTCTTGATCGCTGACTCCGCATAGGATATGAATGAGCCAGGCCGTCCGGGATGAATCCCGGACGGCCTTTTTTCGCCCTCCCGACGGTACTGTCGGCCCCGGCCCTAGGGCGAGGCCGGATCCAGGGCGGTGATGCCCGGAAGCGAAAGCCGTTCGAGAAATTCCAGGAAGGCGCTGGGGCCGGTGGAGATGTGGAGTCCGGGCAGGTTTAGTCCCGCGTACTGTTTTTCCTTTTCGCTGCAGATGACCGTGAACACTCCTTCCCTGATCGCGCGGTGGAGGGCTTTTTGATGTACCTCCCTGGGGCTGCGTCCCTTCGCCGCCCCGGCTCCGGCAAGGAAATCGAGCCTGGCCGGGCCCGACCACAGAATGCCGCCGGCCTTCCCAATGCAGGATACCGCGTGAGCAAGCCCCTTTCTTCTTTCCTCCGCCGATTTTCCGACAATCAAAAGACTTTCGGCCGCGGATTCCCTGAGCGAACCGATCAGGGAATCGATGTGAGGCAAGGCTTCCCTTTCTTTTCCCTCTGAAAGAACAGCCTCGCTCTCCCCCGGAGGGATGACTACCAGGCGGTCGGCCCGCGAAAGGAGGGCGGACATCACGCCGAACTGGGCCCTCAGCTCCTCTCCCGAAAAAACCGCCACGAAGGGGCGGGGAGTTTTTTCTATGATTGTTTCGAGTATGCTCAGTTCACGGACGACCAGAGGGCCGGCCACCCTCCGGGAGACGAACCGCGCGACGCTGGTAATGCTGGCATGACGGCGGTGACAAACGTTGAAGGCGTCGTTTACGTACCAGCCGTCGGACAGCTCGGCCAGGGAGCGGGCGAAGGCGTCGTCGTTGTCCTTTTCGCCCGATGCGAAGCGCAGATTTTCGATCATATTGATCTTGCCCGGCACCAGGTTTTTTCTGCCCACCAAAAGCCCGGAGGAGGCGACGCTCAGCGTATGGAAGACGAAGCGTTCCCCCAGCAGGGAAGAAAGCAAATCGGCCACCGGCTGAAGGCTGTAGTTCTCATAAAGTTCTTCCCTGGAAAGCCGCAGGTCCCCCTCGGCGCCGGGATCGCCCAGGTGAGAGCAGACAATAGGGGTCCCCTTCCGGGATAGGATAGCCTCGAAGGTGGGTAAAAGCTGAAGCAGCCTTTCCTGCTTATCAATCCTGCCCTGGTCTATTTTGACATTGGCGTCAACCCGGAGAAGGACATTTCCCCCCCCGAAAGTTTCAATGGAATCAAGCCCGGAACGACGGAGGTTGGTCTCGCGCTTGAGTCGAATCAATTCCGATTCTATCAGGTCGCGTACGACGATAACCGCCTCCGCCGCCGTGCCGCAGCGCCCGATCGCAGCGCTCACCGAGGCGAGGGGGAGAAAAAAATCAGAGATGGGGGCGACGCCGCGGTATACGGCGCCGGTATTGCCGTCGGCGGTTAC
>LVBN01000119.1 GCA_001603165.1 Spirochaetales bacterium Spiro_12 | reverse complement strand
TTCTGCTATGCGCAGGCGCATTTGCACAGAACCAGCAGATTAAAATGGCCGGCGGTAAAATTTCGATAGCCCAGTTATTCAAAGAGATCGAGTCCCAGACAGGAATGTCCGTGGATTACGATGCCTCCAAGGTGGATCTTGCCAAGTCGGTGCAGATGCCTTCCGGCACTATCAGCATCAAGGACGTGGCAGATAAGATTCTTGGCAAGGCTGGCTATTCCTGCGTGATAAGCGGCTCGCACATCATCGTCAGCGTCAAGTCGGTCAAGCAGGAGGGCCCTTTGAAGGGTGTCGTGGTCGATGCCAATGGCGAACCTGTGTTGGGTGCCGGTGTCATGATCAAGGGAAGTACCCTCGGAACTACCACAGGCACAGACGGTAGTTTTACCATCGATGCCGCCGGCGACGCCATCCTGGAAATCTCTTCCATAGGATATAAGAACCGTGAGATAGCCGTGGGGCGCAGGAGCTTCATCAGCATCACCCTCGAGGAAGACCAGCTCTTCATCGAGGATGCGGTGGTGGTAGGCTACGGTGTCCAGAAGAAGGAAAACCTTACCGGCGCCGTCTCCGTCGTCTCCTCCAAGTCCATTCAGGACCGTAGCGCATCCAATCTGGGAAGCATCCTCCAGGGTACCGTGCCCGGTATGACGGTCACATCCGCATCCGGCCGTCCCGATGCAGACGTATCCCTCAACATCCGCGGATGGAACTCCATCAACTCCGGTTCCCCGCTGGTGCTCGTGGATGGCGTGGTAGGTTCGCTGGAAAGGGTCAACCCCAACGATGTCGAGAGCATCTCCATACTCAAGGATGCTTCCTCGTCGGCCGTTTACGGTGCAAAGGCTGCGTTCGGCGTGGTCCTCGTTACCACCAAGTCCGGCTCCGACAGCGAAGGCCGTGCGCATGTGCGTTACAGCGGACGCCTGGGTTTTTCGTCCCCGACCACTTCGACCGACTGGGAAACAAGAGGTTATTATTCCGTGTATGTCCCCAACCTCTTCATGAAGGCTTTCAACGGCCAGCAGCAGATTACCTATAACGACGATGACATGGCCGAACTCTGGGCCCGCCGCAACGATGTCGTGGAGGATCCCTCCAGGCCTTGGGTGATGATCGACCAGAGCAAGGGTACGCCCACCTATAAGTACTATGCCAACACCGACTGGTGGCATGTTTTCTTCAACGACCGCAAGCCCATCCAGAACCATGACCTTTCGTTCCGCGGTGGCAGCAAGGGTGTCAAGTATTTCCTTTCGGCAAACTACGACAGGGAGCAGGGTATCTTCCGCATGAACCCGGACGATTACAAGAAGTACAATCTCCGCGCCCGTCTTACTTTCGACGTCTCCAAGTGGATGGAAGTCAGCAACAATACTTCGTTCTATTCCACTACCTATTCGTATCCCGGCATTGCAGACATGGACGACACTTTCTATAAGTGTACGGCCGGTTTCTTCTCGTATATGGTGCCTCAGAATCCCGACGGAACCTATGTTTACAAGACCGATTCCGGCGGCGGCGGACAGACCATACTCGGCAATCTCGCCAACGAAAACTTCGTCAACAAGAACAGGACGAACAACTTCACCAATACTGCCGAGATTACCCTGAAACCGGTCAAGCAGCTGGAGATCAAGGGAAATTACAGTTATTCCTACAATACGTACTCCCAGCTCAACCGTAGCGTCAACGGAGTATTCGGATCCGTGACTCCGATGAAGACCGAGGTAATCAAGACCGGCGACAACGAGGACAAGCTCAACGAGCAGAATCAGGCCATCGACCTGCACTCGGTCAACGTTTTTGCAACCTATACCGACACCTTCGCCGAGAACCACAACCTCAAGGTGATGGGCGGTTTCCAATACGAAACCTATTACCATAAAAAACTCTACGCCACTGGCTACGACCTCTACTCCGAGCGTCTGAACGACCAGAACCTTGTCGGAGACGCTTCCGGCGAAAAGAGGATGGAGACCAAGGGTGGTCAGAGCGACTACGCGCTGAAAGGTTATTTCGGGCGTATCAACTACGACTACAAGGGCAAGTATCTGCTGGAACTCAGCGGTCGTTACGATGGTTCGTCCCGCTTCCCCAGGCACCATCGTTACGGCATCTTCCCTTCCGGATCCCTGGGATGGAGGATTTCGGAAGAGGACTTCTTCGCTCCCCTCAAAGGCTGGTGGAACGACCTCAAACTGAGGGCTTCCTACGGTAGCCTGGGCAACCAGCAGGTGGGTTATTACGATTACATCCGTACGGTTTCCCTCTCGACTCAGAGCTATCTCTTCGGCGGGGACAAATCTCCTGTCGCCACTTTCAGCGATCCGGTTGCTTCCGACCTTACCTGGGAGACGGTGCAGCAGAAGAACATAGGTTTGGACATGGCTTTCCTCGACAATAAGATCACCTTCACCGGCGAGGCTTACATCAGGGATACCAAGGACATGCTCACCAATGGCGATGCGCTTCCTTCCACCTATGGTGCGGGAGCTCCCAAGACCAACAACGCCGACCTGCGTACCATGGGTTATGAGCTCTCGGTCAACTACAGGAACTCTTTCAACCTCCTGGGCAAGCCCTTCGACTACAGCATAACCGGTACTTTCAATGATTATATCGGTTATATCACCAAGTTCGACAATCCTACCTATAACCTCTCCACCTATTACGTAGGTATGCGTTACGGCGAGATCTGGGGTTATACCACCGACGGTTTCTTCGCCTCCGATGCCGAAGCCGCATCCTATCCGGTGGACCAGAGCCCCGTCTGCTCCATCATCTATGGTTCTACCGGTGGAGACGTAGGACTCCGTGCCGGAGACCTCAAATATGTCGACCTTGACGGAGACGGCATCATTGGTTCCGGTTCGAATACCGTCGACAATCCCGGCGACCGCCGTATCATCGGTAACAGCCAGCCTCGCTATCAGTACGGACTCACCCTTACCTTCAACTGGGCAGGACTCGATTTCTCCGTGTTCTTCCAGGGCGTAGGCCGCCAGCAGTGGTATCCCAGCGTGGATTCCAGGTATTTCTGGGGCCCCTATGCACGTCCTTTCTCCTCCTGGCTCCAGAAGGATTTCCTTGACAGGTGCTGGTCGGAGGATAACCCTAACGCGTATTTCCCCCGTCCCCGTGCCTACGTGGCCGGTGTGGGCTCAGGCCGCGAACTTACTACCGTCAATGACAGATATCTCCAGAATCTGGGCTACTGCCGTCTGAAGAACCTCACCATAGGTTACACCCTTCCCAAGAATCTTACCCGGAAGATAGAGATGGAATCCGTCCGCTTCTACTTCTCCGGCGAGAACCTCAGCTATCTGGCCCCCGGCTTCCACTGCGACTACATGGACCCCGAAGCTGCAGCCAAGACCAAGAACAAGTATCCTGTCTATCCTTGGCAGAAGACCTTTATGTTCGGCATTGATATCAACTTCTAATGAGTATCGACATGAAAACAAGTATCAAATATATAGCTGTTTTTATAGGTGCTTCGCTCTTGACCGTCTCCTGCGACAATCTCGACAGGTTCCCTAAGGATAAACTGTCTCCCGAGACTTTCCTTTCCAACGAGACGGAGATGCGCTCATATACCAATGCGCTCTACACCTTGTTCCCTTCCGGTTTCTTCGGTGCCCAGAACGATGAATGGGTGGGCCGTGACCTCGACGAGGAACTCCGTGGCGCCCGCACCATCAACTCCGGTGTCAGCAGTTGGTCGTGGTCTGCCCTGCGCAGGATCAACACCTTCCTGGAGTACTCCGAGAACTGCAAGGACGAGAATGTCCGTACCCAGTACACAGCCCTGGTGCGCTTCTTCCGCGCTTATTTCTACTTCGAGAAAGTTAAGCAGTTCGGTGACGTGCCGTGGTACGACCATACCCTCGGCTCCGACGATCCCGAGCTCAAAAGGCCCCGCGACAGCCGCGATTTCGTGATGCAGAAGATGATCGAGGATATCGACTTCGCCATTGCCAAGCTCCCTTCCGACCATTCGGATTACCGCGTGACCAAGTGGACCGCCCTGGCTTTCAAGTCCCGATTCTGCCTCTATGAGGGAACGTTCAGGAAGTATCATGCCGGGGATGTCACCCTGCAGACCCTCCCTGCCGATGCCCAGCCTTACACCTACTATCTCGAGCAGTCTGCCGATGCCGCCGACAGGTTCATCTCTTCCAGCGGATACTCGATCTACAACAGGGAAAGTGCCGAAACCAACTATATCGGACTCTTTACCAAGTACAATATCTCGGAAGGAACCAACAGGGAAGTAATCCTTGCAAGGGACTACAACCTCGATTACGGCGTGACCCATAGCGCCAATGCCGATTATACCAGCGCGACCCTGGGACGCAGGGGCTTTACCCGCAAGATGATAGCAAGCTACCTCTGCGCCGACGGCTCCCGCTTCACCGACAAGGCCGGATGGCAGACGATGACTTTCGTCGAGGAAACCAGCGGCAGGGATCCCCGTCTTGCCCAGAGCATACGTACTCCCGGCTACTGCCGTCTCGGCACCGACACCAGGATTGCACCCAACCTGAATCACTCCATAACCGGATACGCTCCCATCAAGTATTTCATGGGGCCGGAAGACGATACCGGCAAGCAGTCCTACTGCGACCTCATCCTTTTCCGCGCCGCAGAGGTGTATCTGAACTTCGCCGAGGCAAAGGCTGAACTCGGAACCCTGACACAGGCAGACCTCGACCGTTCCATCAAGCCTCTTAGGGACCGTGTCGGAATGCCCGGTCTCGATATGGCTGCCGCCAACGGCAATCCCGATCCTTTCCTTACCGACACTGCCTGGGGCGGTTTCACCAATCCAGTCCTCATGGCCGATGCAAACAAGGGTGTCATCCTTGAAATACGCCGCGAGAGGGCCGTGGAGCTCATCGGTGAAGGATTCCGCTACTACGACATAATCCGCTGGGCCGAGGGCCACGTGTTCGACGCCCGTCTGCTGGGCATCTACTTCCCCGGCGAAGGTTCTTATGACCTGGACAATGACGGAAACAACGACATAACCATATTCACAAGCGACAAGGCTCCTGCAGGAAGCGCCCCCAGCACCTTCAAGCTCGGCAAGGAAATCTTCTTGTCGGAAGGCGATTCCGGCTGCGTGGACTTCCATAGGGACGCCCGTCCGGGCTGGACCTGGAACGATGCCAGGGATTACTATTATCCCATCCCCGTCGAGGAGCGTTCGCTTACCGGTGGTGCCCTGACCCAGAACCCCGGCTGGAATGATGGCCTTTCTTTCTAGAACCAGATTTTCAAACAATAATTAATAACAAAACAAATGAAAAGAATTGCTATTTTAGTTTCTGTTCTCTTCTCCTGCCTCTTTGCCGTTTCCTGCAACAAGGACGACAATGGCAAGAACAATGCTGATCCTGCCCAGCTGGGCATTGCAGTAAAAGACGTGGAAGGCGTCATCGTAGTCCCCAAGAGCCAGACCAAGACCCTGGAGCTGACCGTCGTCGCCGATCCTAAATCAGCCGAAGCTTATACCATCACCCTGGGTGCCAACCCCGGTCTGGTGGCATCATATAACGCCGCCAACGGAACTTCCTACCAGATGCTTCCTGCGGAGGCCTATTCTTTCACTTCCACCACTGTCATGCTTCCCCGCTACGGAGCAAAGTCAACTACTTGCGAACTCCGTCTCAAGGGTGAGGGTTGCGTACTGGACCAGGTGTACCTCCTTCCTGTCGTCATCGACGGCGTACAGGGCGGAACCAACTTCACGGCTCCCGATGAAAAAGCTGCCTATATCCTCTTCCAGATGGGCGCAGCTGCTGCCGAGGGTGCCGGCACTCAGGACAAGCCTTATCTCATCAATTCAATCGATACCTTCATGCTCATCGACAAGCTCCTGAAGGATGATGCCAGCGTTTACTTCAAGATGACGGAAGATGTCGACTTTGCCAACGTCACCTTCACCGATGAAGAGCCTTGGCGTCCTATCAACTACGCTGCCGATGACGATGCAGTCGATATCGCCGAAAAGAGGATGGTGGTATTCGATGGCAACAACCATAAGATCAGCAACTTCACCGCCGGAGGCGCCATTTTCGGAGTCCTGACTGGCAGCGTGCAGAATCTTACCATCGAGAACGCCGACATCACCTGCACCATAGGCAATGCCGGTGGTATCCTTGCCGGCACCGCCGGAACCTCCGCCAGTGCCGACAACCTCGTCATCAAGAATGTCAAGGTAGTGAAATCCAAACTGAATAACGACTACAAGCGTACCGGCGGTCTCGTAGGTTGGCTCAAGGCTGGAACCGTCGAGAATGTCGAGGTGGAATGCACCATCGTCGGCGAACAGCAGGTAGGTGGCATTGCCGGCCGTGTGGAATCCGGCTCCATCATCAACTGCAGCGCCTCCGGCACTATCACCGCAGGCTCCTACTATTCGGGCGGCCTTGTCGGTTACGCAGCCGGAATCGATGTCAAGAACAGCCATGCCGGCGTTAACGTAACGCACCTCCAGGGCAACTATTCCCGTGCCGGCGGCCTCATCGGTCAGCTCGAGGGCAACGCCAATATCGAGAAATGCTATGCTACCGGCAACGTCGAGGGTGCGGGCCATATGGCAGGCGGTCTCGTAGGTGTCATCGGAGGCGAAGCTTCCGTAGTGAACATAAGCAAGAGCTATGCTACCGGTAATGTTACCATCCCTCATGGAGAATCCGGCAACTGGGCGCATGCGGGTGGCCTTGTAGGTACCCTTTCGTCCCTGGGCGCCAGCGTTACCATCAGCAACTGCTATGCAACAGGAACCATCCTCGCACGCAGGTACAGCAGCGGATTCGTGGGCAGCTTGTACGAAAAAGCCAAAGCTGCCAAGGAACTCAAGATTACCAATTGCTATTCCACCTGCGACATCAGCGGCATCATGGTTGCCGACCGTTGCGGCATAGTTCTTGGTCTTAACGATGGTGGACAGGGCGACCCGGCTACCGTCATCACTTGCACCGGTTTCGTTGCCTGGAACGTTTCCGAACGTCTCTTCAGCTACGCCGAAAGCGTACCCGAGGCCGGCAACTACTATGGCACCGAAGGCACCGTCAGCGCCCAGGCCGATAAACTTGGCTGGAGCAAGGATATCTGGGATCTCTCCGGAGCTCTCCCTTCGTTGAAATAAAAGAATATGACGAAAAAACTGTTTACTTTTATCTTGCTTCCTTTCATCACCCTTGCCGCATGTGCTGGCGAGGGTGGCGGAAGCACGGATAATCAGCCCGAGCCTATAATCGAGAGTATTTCCACAGACCATGACGGCAAGGCCGTCGCAGGCGAGAGCGTAACGCTTCACGGAAAGAATTTCAGCCCCGTGGCATCGGACAACAAGGTACTTTACGGCATCGGCCTGGACGCCGTAGCTCTGAGGGTGGACGAATCCTCCGAAAAGCATATCGTATTCACGGCTCCCGAGCTCATCCAGACCCAGATCAAGATCCGTGTCTCCACCAAGGGCAAAGAATCCAATTCGGTAGTCCTCGAGTTCGTCGAGAAGGAAGAACCTTGGGACGACAAACCCACTATCACCCTGGCCGGAGCCAAGACGGTAACCATACGTCCCGGAGTGGAATGGACGACATTCCATGGTAAATGGGAAGGCCAGTACCGTAACATCAACATCGTCCGCACGGAGTTGAACGGCAAGAACCATCTGGGTATCTACTTCAACTACACCTCGGACAGCGGCAAACTATATCTGGACGAGAAATGCGAGTATCTCGGTGCAGTTGCCGGGACCAACGGTCCTATGGCCTGCTGCCAGTTCGTACGTGTGGACGGCGAGGTAAAGCATTCCCCTACGGATACGAGCCCTTGGATTGCCAACAGCGCCCTTACCATAGATGATGGCGATGCGGTAGACATCGTGAAGGTGGCCGACAACTATGCGGCGAAACGCCTCCCTAACAAGAACGTCGGCTGCGCCGGCCCCATGCTAGTATGGAACGGTGTAATCCAGGAAAATCCTCAGGAGTGGAAGGCCGCCGACACGGACAATTGGCTTTCCACCACCCATCCCCGTACTGCAATCGGCCTTTCCAAGGATGGAAAAACGGTGGTGCAAGTTACCGTGGATGGCCGTTGGTCCAAGAAAGACTGGCCCGTAGAGCAGACAGCCATAGGCATGTCCACCCAGCTTCTTGCCAAACTTATGAGAGGCCTGGGCTGCTATAAGGCCATGAATTTCGATGGTGGCGGCGGAACTGCCATGTGGGTTTACGGCCAGGGCAACGCCCGCCATATAGTGAACCACGTATGCGAGAACCGCTGGAACTGGGATGGTACCGAGCTAAGATCTACCGGAAACGCAGTATATATCACAAGTGATTAAGAAGTTAGTAGTATTATGTTTTTTGTGCTCTTGGGGGCTCTGCTTTGCGCAGGGGCCCCAAGCTGCCTCTTTCTATGTGTATGATTACAAGGCCGTGACTCCGCTCACTCCGGCTCCTGCCGGTTACAAGCCTTTTTACATCAGCCATTTCGGACGTCACGGTGCCCGCTATTGCACCAGCGAGTACGAAACCTTGCACGACATTTTTGCCAAGGCTTCCGATAAGGGCCTTCTCACCGATGTCGGTAAGGCTTTCTACGAGCGCTATGAAAGCTATTTCCGGAAGGTGAACCCCAGCAAGGGCAACCTTACCGGCATAGGGAAGGATCAGCACCGCCTCATTGCGGCCCATGTGTACCAGCGTTTCCCCGAGCTGTTCGATGGCCCCACACGCGTAGAGGCCGTATCTACCGAATCTCCAAGGGTGATAATGAGCATGTGGTCTTTCCTCTCCAGCCTACAGAGTTTGGATTCCGATATCGAGATCGATGCCGATGCCTCGTCCAAATACGCATCCTGGCTGCAGCCCAGCCTCAAGTCTAATCCCTATCTGGTCAAGAACGCGATGCGCCATGGCAAGGCAGCAGAAACAGCTGTAGGGGAGTACTTCGACAAGACCGTTCCGTGGAAAGAGATAACCCTCAAGTTCTTTACCGACGCCGAGGTGCTGGAAGAAGCGCTCGGAACCACGCCCTCCAAGTTCGTCGAGGCTCTCCACGCAGTTGTGGTATGCACTTATTGCCTGGACTTCGATAACGGCTGTTTCGACGACCTTCTGTCCGCCTCGGAGATGGAAGCCATATGGAAGGGTATCTCTGCCCGTTATTTCCTGGATACGGCCAATTATCCGGGGTCCGGATCCCTCAAGTTGGATTACTCCGCATTCACCCTTGGCCAGATTATCGAATCTGCCGAAGCCGACATTGCATCCGGCGACACCCAGCTCAGGCTCCGTTTCGGCCACGATTCCGGCATCGCTCCTTTGTTCGCCATACTGGACGTGAATGGTTGGGGGCGCGCGGCATCGTCCTTCGACGAGGCAATAGAGATATTCCCCAGCTATGACATTCCCATGGGAGCCTCTCTACAGCTGGTCTTCTTCCGCAATGATGGAGGTGACATCCTGCTGCAGGTCCTTGCAAACGAAAGGGAGGCATCTCTCCCCATCGATGCCGTGCACGGGGCTTTCTACAGGTGGAACGACTTCAAAGAGCACTATCTCCCGATAGTCGCATCTTCCAAGGAAAAGATAAAACACCCGAAGGTTTATTGAATAAGATGAGCTAAGTGATTAGCTGCATCATCGTAGTCAAGTCCGTCGATATCCAGAATGATATCGGCGGCTTTTTCGTAGATGGCGCTGCGCTGGGCCATCAGCGAACAGATGCGGCCCTCGAGGCTTTCGCCCGGGGCAAGTTTCAGCATGGGGCGGCCTTCTGTACCTGCCTCCCGCAGGTTCTCCGCCAGTGTTTCCAGTGATGCGCGCAGGTAGATGCATTTGCAGTTTTCGCGCACTAGCTTTCGGCTCTCCTCATCCGTCAGCGTCCCTCCCCCCAACGATATCAGCACGCTGCTTTGCAGCTGGCGTTCCCCCTGAGGGACGTAACACCCGCGGTTGTACCCCAGAAAATTTTCATTTTCCGGGGGCCCCACGTTCGATAGCGGGGGGACCGTCCCGAAGGGAGGGTGGGGTGAGCGAAGCGAACTCCCGAAGGGGGAACGCCCAGCTGCAAGCAGCAGTTCTGCTAGCGTACGCCGTTCGATACTACGGAAAACACTTTCGCCGTCCGCAGAAAAAATGTCAGGAATGCTGCGCCCCTCGCGCCTCTCGATCTCCTCGTCCAAATCGATAAACTCCAGACCTGCAGAAAGAGAAGCAGCAAGACGCCCGATGGACGTTTTGCCGCAACCCATAAAACCAGTCAGAGCCCAGATCATCAGAACAACGTGGGCTCTTCTATAATCAAATCAGGAACCTCCTCATCCGAAGCCGGAAGCACAATCTCTCCCACAGGAAGGCTCAAATCCTCCTCATCAGGCAACACAAGCTCCACCGGCTCGTTCTCCTCGACCTCCTCAATCTCCTCCTTCACCAACGGCTCGGCGAACTCGACCTTCTTCACGGTCTCGCGGTCATGGCACTTCTTGCCCTTCGCAGAGTAACCCTTCTTGCCTATCCACTCCTCGGCATCGATCAACTCCGGCTCCTTATGGGCAGACTTCCCTCCGAAGATGCACCTGTACTGAGGATGCTTGTCGCAACTCAGATCCACAAGGTAAGACTTGGGAGAATCCGAAATGAACGACAGCGGGGAATTGTCGCTCTCCACGAAGGAGAAACGCTTGACATAGAAAGTCTTGGCAGCACCGTCGTAATAGAGGGCGGTGTACGTGAGATCCGGGTCGAACTTGCTGATGGACAGCACGTCGCCCTGATACTTGTTCACCAGGTCGAAGGAAGTGGTGTAGAAAGTACCGTTCTTGAATACCGCCAGCACCTTGTCCTCGCCCTCGAACTGGCCGAGATACAGGCCGCGCCCATCCTCGTTCAGCTTCTGGATATCGGCATCATACCAGATATCCTTGCCGGCGATGGTGGAAACGCCCTTGCTCTTGAGGGTGATGCGGGCGATGGAATTCTTGGTGACCAGATTGCCCCTGGCCGTCTTGCTCTTGATGGCAAGCTGGGCAAAGTCGTACTCCAGGCTTGTCTTCTTGAGTTTCGGTTTGGGGCGCAAAGCGATACGCACGGCCTCGGCCTCGCCGTTATGGTTGGCGCTGAACCACATGATCTGGGAACCTGCGGCACCGGTGGTTATGTCGTACTCCTTGTCGCGGGTGATCGAAGTGATGGCGAAACGCTTGGCATAATAGACCGAAGTCTTGCCCTCGCGGTAGATGACATTGTAGATGGTACGGGCATCTCCGCGGTTGAACACACCCACGTAAAGCAGGTCTTTCCCGAAGAAGGCCTTGTCTTCCAC
>LVBN01000118.1 GCA_001603165.1 Spirochaetales bacterium Spiro_12 | reverse complement strand
CCCCCTGGCTGGCCCGCAGATAGACCCGGAGGTCGGCATCGCCCAAGAGCCACATGGCCAGCCGGGAGCCGATCACGCAATCTTCCCGGTGAGCCAATTCGACCTGGCGCGAGTCCAGCACCCTGTCCCAGGAAGGATCCTCCTTGGCGAGGGACAGGATCTCCGCCAAGCTCAGGCCCTCTTCCTCGGCCAGTCTTCTAAAGGTGTAATTGATAAACTTCCTGCCGAGCATTTCCGCCACAAGGCGGGACACCGTGGTATTGCCGCAGCCCGATTTGCCCGAGATCGCTATGATCGATGCCCTTTGGGTTTTCATTCTATATTCCTCAGCTGTTCCCTGATGTTTTCCAGGGCGTCCTTCATCTCCACCACGGCATGGGCCACGGGTATGAGCATATTCTTGGAGCCGATGGTATTCGTTTCCCTGTTCATTTCCTGGCAGAGGAAGTCCAGCCGCTTGGACGGGGCCTCCTCGCCGCGAATCGTTTTGAACGCTTCGATGTGAGCCTTGAGCCGGGAAACCTCCTCGTTGATGCTCAGACGTACCAGCTGGACCGCCAGCTCTTGAAGCATCCTGGTTTCGTCGTAGCCCTTGGGCAGAATCTCGTCGAAACGGGCTTTCAGCTGGGTCTGGACGGTCGTATCGATTTCGGCGGCGTGGCCGGCGACCGTGGCCAGAGCCTCTTCGAACCGGGCGAGTTCCGAATCGATATTGCGACTGGTCGCCTCTCCTTCCGTACGTCTGGATTGTTCGAAGATCCCGAGGGCTGAAAGGCTTTTGGCCTCCACCAGCGGCCAGAGGCCTTCGGAATCCATCTCCTTGTCAAAACCGACCAGCCCTTCGAAAGAGGCCAGCAAGGACAGGGAAGGCTTTTCCTCCAGGCCGAGCTCGTCGGCTATCCGGCTGAGCGCCTCATACAAGGCCTTCGCGGCCTCCGGGTCCGCGCTCACCGCGGCGGGTTTTTCCATTCTTTTAATTCTGAGGTTGTATTCCACCTTCCCTCGGCGAATCCTCGAAGCCAGGAGGGCCTGGAGCCTGGGTTCGAAGCCCGCGAGCTGCGAAGGCAGCGAAATCGAAATATCCAAATACCTATTATTGTACGATTTTATTTGAATAGCGCCCGCCAGACCCTCTTCGTCGAATTCTTCCCTGGCGAAACCGGTCATGCTTTTAAACATCGCTAAAGTCCCCTTCCTTCATTTTTTTTAACGCCGCCGCTCCCAGTTTCCAGTTGTCCCCGGCGCCCATGGTTATAAACAAATCTCCGGGGCGGAGCAGCCTCGGCAGATCCTCGATCGCGTCCAGGGGTTTTTCGGAATAGTACAGAAATCCAGTCGCTTTTGCCCTGCCCCCGGAAAGTTCGGGCCTCCTGATCCTTACCTTTTCATACAGGCTCAGCCCATTTATTCCGGGGATGGGCCTTTCCCTGGCGGAGGAGTAGATACCGTGGAGCAACAGGCAATCCGCCCCGTCGAGGCTGGCGGCGAATTCATCGAGAAGGGCGGCGGTGCGCGAATAGGTGTGGGACATGAAGTCGACCACCAGACGGCGGGAAGGCCAGAAAGCTTTTATCCCCTGGATGGTGGCCGCCAGCGCCGT
>LVBN01000117.1 GCA_001603165.1 Spirochaetales bacterium Spiro_12 | reverse complement strand
TCGGCCTCGAAATCGCCCCTGATCCTGGAGAACATGGATCTGGCCAGGGCGGCCATGTCGCCGATCTCCTTGCGGGCCTGGAGAAGTGAAAGCTCGGGGGTGTCCATGAGGGTTTTGGGCAGGTAGATAGCCCTGAGTTCGGATTCGCCGGGTTTTTCCGGAATCAGGCGGCAGAGGAAGTTGGTGTACTGCGAAACGAAGGGGAGGAGCGCCACCGTGTTCAGGCTATTGAAAAGGGTGTGGAGCATGGCGATGTGCATGCCCATGTTGGACGGCGAAAGTTCCCCCGGAACGACATAATTCACCAGGTTGATAAAGGGCTTGAAGATTATAATAACCCAGACCGTACCCAGGACGTTGAACAAGATATGTGCCCAGGCGGCGCGCTTGGCATTCGTGCTCGCCCCCGCCGAGATCGATGCCAGGAAGGCATCGATGGTGGTACCGATATTGGCGCCCAAGGTAAGGGCGGCGGCGAGTTCGAAGGCGATCAGGCCCTGGGCGGCCATGGCTATGACCACCGCCATGGTGGCGCTGGAGGCGTGGACGAGAATGGTGAAGACAGCTCCTGCCACCACCGCCAATGCGATGGCGATAAAGCCCATGCCCGAGAACCGCTGTAAAAAGAGCAGCACTTCCGGCGAGGGCCTGGGAATGGCGGCGCCGATAAAATCGAGGCCCAGAAAAATAAGGGCCAGGCCCATCAGGGCCTGGCCATAGCTTCTAAACGATTCGGATCTGCGTTTGGCGCCGCTCATGAAGAAGCCCGCTCCGAAAAGCGGCACCGCCATGGCGGCGATGCTGAACTTGGCGATCCCCACGCCGGCGATGATCCAGCCGGTAAGGGTGGTGCCGATATTGGCGCCCATGATGACACCGATGCCCTGCTTGAGGGTCAAAAGACCTGCGTTGACAAAGGTGATGAGCATCACCGTGGTCGCCGAGGAGGACTGCACCGCGACGGTTACCAGGGCGCCGCTCATTACCCCCATGACGCTGTTCTTGGTCATGAAGTTGAGGGTGTTTTGCAAGCGTTCGCCGGCGGCCTTCTGAATGCCGTCCGAGGTCCTCTCCATGCCGGCCATGAAAAGGGCGAGGCCTCCCAGGAGCTTCAAGAACATCATCGCTATGGTCATGCTGATTTCCGGCCTGAGTATAGCGTTTTAGCCCCGTTCCGGCTACACTTTCGGCGATGAAATATTTTCCGGCCGCTTTTTCGACCACCCTGGCGCTGATTTTACTGACTACCCTGGCCGCTGTGCCCCTTTTCGCCCAGACAAGTCCGCTCCCCGCGGCGGCGGATATCTATCCTGCAAATAGTCTCAAGGGCGCGGGGCTTCCTGTTCTTGCGGCGGACTCCGGGCTGGGCGGAAGCCTCCGGCTGCGGCCTCGGCTCGAGGATTTATCGCTTCCCTTCGGAATCCCGGACAGCATCAAGGATAAGGAACTCAGAATCGAGGCTCTCGCCCTTCTGCCGGCCGGCCAGGCCTATCCGCGGCTTTCACAGAAAGCGATACTCGATGAGCTGAGCGCTATTCTCTGCTCTCCCGAAAGCCTGACCGGGCTTGAATACTGGTCCGCCAGCCGGGGCAAGATGCGCCTGCTTTACGAAACAGTGTACAAGATCGATAGCAAATCGGCGCGAAAACCCGTGAATATCCCTTCCCGGGCCGACGCCATTGCCTTGGGGCCTGGCGGGAGCCTGGAATTCCTGGCGCTCCAAAAAGATACCAGCTTCGGGACCAA
The DNA here is from genome assembly GCA_001603165.1 of Spirochaetales bacterium Spiro_12. Taxonomy (GTDB): domain Bacteria; phylum Spirochaetota; class Spirochaetia; order Treponematales; family Rectinemataceae; genus UBA2256. The sequence continues at coordinate 2,553 of LVBN01000117.1, read as the reverse complement.
CGTCTTCGGCTACACCCTGGGACGGGGAGGGGAATCTCTTTTACTTACAAACGAAAACCTCACCGTACTGCGCTATCTGATGCTTCCCTTCGTCAACCCCGGCAGGATGCAAAGCCGGCTCTGGGTGATACCCTGCCGGGAGGGACTGCTTTTGTATTTTATTTCCACCATCGAATCGATCAACATCGCGGTGGAGAGGACAATAGAATCGGCGGAGAACAGAGCCCTGGCCCTTCTGGGCTGGCTATCCAGGGAAGCCTTGAAAACAGGGCTCGGCGGGGAAATCGAATTGCCGGTGAATATGAAAACCATCGGCGCGGGGAAACCCTGAAGCCGGCACTGGGCTTAGGCCTGTCTGACTTCCTTGACCTCGGGCACAGTCTTCTTGAGATAGGCTTCCACGCCCTGTTTGAGGGTCATGAGCGAGTAGGGGCAGGATCCGCAGGCGCCGGTGAGCCGGACATTGACGATACCATCGTCGCTTACGGAAACGAGCTCGATATCGCCGCCGTCGGCCTGAAGCGAGGGGCGGACATCCTGTATGGCGGAAAGAACGCGATCGTGCAGCATGGAATCTCCTTGTTGGCGCATAGTCGAAGCTTTTACAGGGCGGACGACTATTGAATCAAGATAAGTCTACTGATTCGTGGAAGCGAGGGTCAAGGGCGCGGTCTGCTTCTAGCTGTCTTCGGTCCTTGTGTGGTAGAATGGATACAATGACGGAAGGGAGCGGATGGCACGCATCATCGTATTCGTAAACCAGAAGGGCGGGGTCGGCAAGACCACCAGCGCGATCAATATCGGCGCCGCCCTCGCGTCTCTGGACCATAGAGTATTGCTCATCGATTTCGATCCCCAGGGCAACCTCAGCTCGGGCGTCGGAGGCTCCCCCGACGGGGCGGGCGTCTATCAGGTGATCTCCGGTCTCCGCCAGCTCAAGGACGTCATCATTCCCACCAAGGTCCCCGGTCTCTTCCTGGCTCCCTCATCCATCGATCTTTCGGGAGCCACCGTCGAGCTGGTGGATAAAGAAGACAGGAACGAATACTTAAAGCGCGCCGTCGCGACGGTGGAGGCCGACTACGATTTCATTCTCGTGGATTGCCCCCCCTCCCTCGGCATCCTCACCCTCAACGGCCTCAACGCCGCGAACGAGGTGATCATTCCTCTGCAGTGCGAATATTTCGCCCTGGAAGGGCTCTCCCTCATCCTGCAGACCATCGGACTGGTGCAGAAAAGCATGAACCCCTCCCTCAAGGTCAGCGGCATCCTCCTCACCATGTTCGACGGGAGGACTAAGTTGTCCCAGCAGGTCGTGCGCCAGGTGAGCGAATACTTCAGGGACAGGGTTTTCAAGACCATCGTCCCCCGCAACATCAGGCTTTCCGAGGCCCCCTCCCACGGGCTCCCCGTTCTGCAGTACGATCCGGCCTGCATAGGGTCTCGGAGCTACAAGGCTGTCGCCGAGGAGTTGATCAATCGTGGCTAAATTCGGTTTGGGCAAGGGCTTGGGAGCTCTTATCCCCGAGCATCAGCAATATTTCGACAGTTCCAGAAATCCCCTGGAGCCCGGCGAAAATATTCAAATAATTCCCCTTTCAAGGCTTAAGCCCAATCCCGATCAACCTCGGAAAACTTTCTCCGAGGCCTCCATCGAGGAACTGGCGCAGTCCATACAAAAGCACGGTCTTCTGCAACCCATCATCGCCGAACCTTCGGGTGGCGACTCTTATATCATCGTTGCCGGCGAGCGTCGCTTCAGGGCGGCCCAGAAAGCCGGTCTGGAAAAACTGCCTGTGATCCTGCGCGCCGTTTCGGCGGAAAAACGCCTGCAGCTTTCGCTCATCGAAAATATTCAGCGTGAAGACCTCAATCCCATGGAAGAAGCGAGGGCCTATCAGGGGCTCATGGAGCTTACCGGCTACACGCAGGAGCAGGTGGCCGAGGCTGTGGGCAAGAATCGCAGCACCGTGGCCAACGCCCTGAGGCTTTTGCGCCTGCCCGAAGTCATGCAGGAAGCGGTGCGGGATGGCAGCATCAGCGCCGGCCACGCCCGCAGCCTCCTGGCCCTGGTGGACGAATCCGAACGGCAGGCTCTTTTTGCCCGCATAGTAAAAGAAAGCCTTTCGGTGCGTCAGGCCGAGCAGGCGGTCCAGGATTCGTTGCTCCACAGGACGGGCAAAAAACCGAAGGGCGGCAAAAAAACCGACGCCGTCGTCCCGGCGGAGGAGCTGGATCCCAACCTCAAGGCTTTGGAAGAACTTTTTATCGAGCGCTTAGGCACCAAGGTCGAAATAAAAGGCGGCCTGAACTCGGGCTCGATTCTCATCGAGTATTATTCCCAGGACGATTTGCAACGAATTATGGAGGCCATCGGTTCAGGTGAGTAACGCAGAAAGACCATACCGTACAAGCCCCGCCGGGGCGCGCAGGGCAGGATTCCGCATCCTGCCGGGGGCGACGGCACTGCTTTTTCTGCTGTTCGCCGGGGCCGCGGCCGGGGGTGTTGACGCCCAGCCAGCCCAAACGGCCCAGATCGCCCAAATCGAAACC
>LVBN01000116.1 GCA_001603165.1 Spirochaetales bacterium Spiro_12 | reverse complement strand
CCGCCGCGGCAAAGCGGCGCGGGGATAGCGCCGCTTTGCCGCGGCGCTACCAGGTTGCCGCCGAGCTATAGGCTCGGTAAAAACATCACCAGCTGGGGAACATAGATAATCAATAAAAACACGAAAATCAGGATCAGGACCATTGGAATGATCGGCTTGGTTATTCTTCCCATGGGAAGGCCGGTGATCGCGCTGGCGACATAGATGTCGATAGCCACCGGCGGCGTTGCCATGCCTATCGCCAAGCCTACGACCAGTACCACCCCGAAGTGAATCAGGTTTCCGCCGATGCCGGTGATAGCGGGAATGAAAATCGGGGTGAGGATGATCAGGGCGGAGGCGGTTTCCATAAACATTCCCGACAAAAGAATAATCACGGCGATCATAAGGTAAACAAGGAAGGGAACATTATTGGCCAGCCCCAGAATGGCGCCCGCAACGGCCTGGGGGATTTGGTAAACGGCCAATCCCCAGCCGAAGAGCTTGGCGGTGGCGATGATGAACATGATGAGGGCCGAGGTGATACCTGATCCCACCACGAGCTTATAGAATTTCTTGAAGTCCAGGGCCTTGTAGACGAATTTCGCCACCAGAAGTGTGTATACCACCGCTATGGCCGCCGCCTCCGAGGGGGTGAACACGCCGGAAAAAATCCCTCCGAGAATGATGACCGGCGCCATGAGCCCCCAGCTCGCCGCGCCGAACCTGCGAAGCACTTCCTTTCCAGGCAGCTTGACGCCGGCAGGATAGTTTCGTCGTTTGGCGACGAGCAAGGCCCAGGAGATAAGTCCGAGGCCCATGAGAATTCCGGGGATAAAGCCGCCCAGGAAAAGCCTGGCCACCGACTCCCCGGCGATGACAGCGTAGAGCACCATGGGAACCGAGGGCGGGATCACGACTCCGATAGTGCCCGCGGAGGCGATGAGCGCGGCGGAGAAATCCACATCGTACTTTTTCTCCTTGAGGTCGGGGAGCAGGGAAGCGCCCACCGCGGCGGTGGTGGCGGCTCCCGAACCGGAGATGGCCGCGATGAACATCGAAGCCAATACCGACACGATGGAAAGGCCGCCTCTGATGCGTCCCAGTCCGGCTTCCGCGAAGGCGACGATCCGCTCGGAGATTCCCCCCCGGGCGAGGATGTCGCCCGCGAGGATGAAGAAGGGCACGGCCACCAGGGCGAAGGAATTATTCCCCTCCAACAAGGTTTGAGGAACCATCTGCAACGGGAATCCGCTGGCTATGAAAACCACCAAGGCCGATAATCCGATGGACAAGCCTATCGGCACTCCTATGAGCAGGAGCAGGAAAAAGGAGCCGAATATCAGGTATCCCATATCACGCCCCTTCCCAGATACGGTAAACCCAGTCGGCGATATGCAGAATCGTCACCGCCCCGATGACTGGATACATGAGGTAAATCCATCTCATCGAAATGCCCATCGCGGGCGTCGACTGTCCGGCTTCGGCCTGCATGAGGATCGCCCCGTAATACGCGACCACGAAAAAGAAGAATAGTCCTAGCAGGGCGATCAAGGTCTGGGCGATCTTCTTGGCCGGCCCTTTTAATTTATCCAATACGAAGGTTACGGCGATGTGACTTCCCTTCTTGAACGCGACCGCGGTTCCCAAAAGGCTCACGAAGACCAGGAGGAAACAGGATAGCTCTTCGGACCAGGTGAGGGCGTCGAAGAAAAACCTGAAAACGACCTGCAGCACCGATACGATCACCATCACGACGAGCCCGGCGAAGAGCACGGCTTCGGAAACGACGTTGACCCGATCGCTCAATCTATGGAGTAAGGGGGCTTTCGCCCCCTTCTCCCTTTGCGTAGGAGACATAGACAATCCTTATTTGGTGGCAAGGATCGCGTCGATAAAGTCCTTGCCGAACTGGGCGGAGTACTGCTCGTACACCGGCTTCACGGCATCGAGGAAGGGCTTGAGGTTGGGCTTGGAAATGATCATTCCCTTCGATTCCAGCTCTTTTTCCCATTGGGATTCGTTGGCGTTGTTGAAATCCCGCTCGATCTGCGCCGCTTCCCTGGCCGCCTTGAGCACCGCCTCCTGCTGAGCGGGCTTGAGTTTTTTCCAGGTCATCAGGCTCATGATGAGGGGAGCCGGGGCGTAGGCGTGGCGGGTGATGGTCATGTACTTCTGGCTTTCGTAGAGCTTAAAGGAAACGATGACGTTCAGGGGGTTTTCCTGGCCATCGATGGTTTTCTGCTGAAGGGCGGTGAGCGCCTCGGTCCAGGCCATCGGCACCGCGTTCGCTCCCAGGGCCTTGAAGGAATCCACATAGATCGGATTCTGCATGAGTCTGATCTTGAGTCCCTTCATGTCCTCGGGGCTGTTGACCGCCCTTTTGCTGTTGGTGAGGTTCCGGAATCCCCGCTCCGCCCAGGAGAGACCCTTCCAGCCCTGCTTTTCGAGCTCCGCGAAAAGCTGATCCCCGATAGGCCCGTCGAGAACGGCGTAGGCGTGGGCGGGATCGCGGAACAGGAAAGGCAGATCTATGGCGCCGAATTTGGGCACGAAATTGACAAAGGGGCCGCCGGTGATAATACCAGCGTCGACAATACCCATCTTCATGCGTTCGAGAAGGGTGCGCTCATCGCCCAGGACGGCGTTCGGGAAAATCGTCACCTTGACTTCGCCGTTGGTGTATTTTTCCGTCAGCTCTTTGAATTTGGTCGCCGCGAGATGAAAGGAATCCTGCTCGTTGACCACATGGGCGAGCTTGATATCCAGCGCGAAGGCCGGGCCAGCCAAGGCCAAGGCCTGCCTCCGGAACGGGAACTGGCTCTACGGCTGGGCGTTAGCAGGGCTCTCCTGCGGGAAGCGATCATCACCCTGGAAGCGCTGGGATATATAGAAATCAGAGAGCGCCAGGGCGCGTTCATAAAAGCCCCGGAATCGGCCGATTTCTCCGCCAGCATGAAATACGCCATCTTCTGGCCCGGGGATTTGCTCATAAACCTCATGGAAATGCGTCTTCTCATCGAACCGCCCATCGCCGGCCAGGCGGCGCTTCGCCGGACCGGGGAGGAACTCTCCCGCATGCGCGCCTGCATCGCCCAACTCGCCGCCGCGCAGAATACTCCCGATGCAGGCTCTTCCTCAGGCGCCCAATGGGACTCGATGCTCCACATGCTGGTCGTGGAGGCGGCGAAAAATCCCCTCCTTACCCGCCTTTACGAAGGCATGCGTTCCACCATGGATAATTACATCACCATCAGCCGCCAAAGGCTCCTCGCCCTGGAAACCTGGCCGGCCAAAATATTGAGCGAGCACACCGCTTTAGTCGACGCCATAGAAGCGCGAAACGCCGTAAAAGCCGAAGAAGCGCAGCGGCGTCATCTGTCCAGCGCCCTGGAGAAGTTGCGCGACATCTCAAATTCCCCGGGGCGGAAAGCCGATATCGGCGAAGGTCTCATATAGGGTATGGTTCGATCATGGATATCATCGAAGTAAAAAACTCGGTCGGCCGGGCCGCTCTGTTCGAATTCTCCCGTTCCGGCGGTCCCGGCGGCCAGAACGTCAACAAGGTCAACACCAAGGTTACCCTCAAAGTGGCGGTGGACGCGATAGAAGGCTTGAACGAAACGGAGCGGCGAAGGCTTCGGGAGAAATTGGCCGGCAGAATAAACGGCCAAGGCTTTCTCGTCCTCCAGGTTCAGGACGAGCGCAGCCAGAAAGCCAATAGAGCCACGGCGCTGGAACGCCTTTTCAAACTCGTCCTCGCCGCCGCCAAGCGACCGACGCCCCGAATACCCACCAAACCCGGCAAGGCCGCCAAACAACGGCGCCTTTCGATCAAAAAAGCCCGCAGCCAGTCCAAGATCGATAGAAGGAAACCTGTCATCGACTAAAAAGGCGGATGGGCGGAAGAGCGCTCAATCCCGATTTTCGAACTGGCTGTTGTAGAGGCCGGCGTAAAAACCATTCTTGCGCAAAAGCTCCTCATGACTGCCCTGCTCCACAATATCGCCCTTGTCCATGACCAGAATCAGGTCGGCGTCGCGTATGGTGGAAAGCCTGTGGGCGATGATGAAGCTGGTTCTTCCCTTCATGAGATTGCCCATGGCCTTCTGAATCAGAACCTCGGTATGGGTATCCACCGAGCTGGTCGCCTCGTCCAGGATCAGCAAGGGAGGATCGGCCAATATGGCCCGGGCGATGGTGAGCAGCTGTTTCTGCCCCTGGGAGATATTGCTCGTCTCCTCGTTCAGCACCGTATCGTAACCATCGGGAAAGGCGCGGATAAAATGGTCGGCGTGGGCGGCCCTCGCGGCGGCATAGACCTCCTCCTCGCCCGCTTCCTGTCTGCCGTAGCGGATGTTCTCCATGATCGTGCCGGAAAAAAGCCAGGTATCCTGCAGCACCATCCCGAACAGCCTGCGCAGGTTCTTTCTCGGGTAGTCGATGATATTTCTGCCGTCCAACGCGATTTCCCCTTCATCCACATCGTAGAAACGCATGAGGAGCTTCACCATGGTAGTCTTGCCAGCCCCCGTGGGGCCTACGATGGCTACCCGCATTCCCGCCCGTATTTCCGCGGAAAAAGAGCGGATGACCGGGGCATCCTTGGAATAGCCGAATTTCACGCCCCGGAAATCGATATCCCCTTCAATTCCGGGCTTCTCCCCAGCGGCGCCGGCATCGGGTTTTTCCTCTTCCTCCTCCAAGAACGCGAAAACACGTTCCGCCGAAGCGGCGGTCTGCTGAAGGACATTGGAGATATTGGCGATCTGGGACATGGGTTGGGTGAAGGATCGAATGTACTGGATGAAGGCCTGCACATCGCCCAGGGTTATCGCCCTGGATGCGGCCAGATAGCCGCCCAGGATGGTCACGCCCACGTAGCCGAGGTTTCCCACGAAATTCATCACCGGCATCATGATGGAGGAAAGGAACTGGGATTTCCACGCCGAATGATAGAGGGTATCGTTGAGTTCATCGAAAGCGGCCTGATTCCTGGCCTCCCCGTTGAACGCTTTCACCACGCCGTGGCTGGAGAATATTTCCTCTATGTGCCCGTTCACGTGGCCTAGATATTCCTGCTGCCGGCTATAGTATTTTTGGGATTTCCCCACCACGAAGCGAATGATACCCAGTGAAATGGGAATGGTGACAAAGGCGACCAGCGTCATCAGCCAACTGATGCTGAGCATCATGACAAAGGCGCCAAGAATACCCACCACGGATATGATCATCTGGGAAAGACTCTGGTTCAGGGTTTGGTTGACCGTATCCACGTCGTTGGTCATTCTCGAGAGCACTTCGCCGTGGCTGGTCTTGTCGAAATAGCTCAGGGGCATGCGGTGTATCTTGGCCTGGAGATCCCGTCTGAATCGTTCCGTCATCGCCGCCGAGACCCCCGCCATGATCCAGCCCTGGAGATAGGACAAAAGCGCCGAGAAAAGATAGAGTCCCAGGACAATTCCCAGTATGCCCGCCAAAGCTTCGAAATCTATACCGGGTCCGCCCCGCAGGCTCGACATGACTCCTTCCGCCAGCTTTGTCGTCGCCTTTCCCAGCACCTTAGGCCCGAAGATGGAGAACACTGTCGAAAAGGCGGCGAGCAGGATAACCATGCCGGTCCGGTATTTGTAAACCCCCATGTACCCCAGGAGCTTCTTCATCGTGCCCGCAAAATCCCTGGGCTTTTCGCCCTTGAGCATCGCGTGGGGCCCCCCTCGCCCGAGGGCGGCTCCGGGACGCATGGGCCTTGCCGTGGAAGAATCGGCCGCGTTCCGGCCTTGGGGCGACGCTGCGCTATTGTTCGGCTTATTCTCGGCGGCGCTCATACCAACTCCTCGGCGCTCAGCTGGGACAGGGCTATATCCCTGTATACCTCGCAGGTTTCCATCAGCTCGGCGTGGCGGCCCTTTCCCACCATCTTGCCTTCATCCAGCACGATGATTTGATCAGCCCCCTTGATGGTGGCAACCCGCTGGGTCACCAGGATCACCGTGCTATCGGCCAACTTCTCCGTCAGGGCGGCCCTGAGTTTTTTGTCGGTAGTGAAATCGAGGGCAGAAAAACTGTCGTCAAAGATGAAGACAGGTCCCTTTTTCATCAGCGCCCGGGCGATGGTGAGGCGTTGACGTTGGCCGCCCGAGAAGTTCATTCCGCCCTGGGACACCGGAGCTGATATCCCGCCGGGAAGGGCCCGCACGAACTCCTTCGCCTGGGCGATTTCCAAAGCCCTGTCCAGGTCCTCGGAGCCAGCTTCGTCCCTGGCGTAGCGCAGATTGCTCTCCACGGTGCCGGAGAAAAGCGAAGCCTTCTGGGGCACAAAACCGATTAAATCGCGCAATGCCTTCTGCTTTACCGACCTGACATCCACTCCGTCGATACTCACCGACCCTTCGGTGACGTCGTAAAATCTAGGCACGAGGCTCACCAGCGTGGTCTTGCCCGCGCCCGTGGTGCCTACGACCGCCGTAACCTTGCCGGGACGGGCGGTGAAATCTATCCTGTGCAACACGTCCTCGTTCGATCCGGGATAACGGAAACTGACATTGTCAAAGCGCACAACGCCGCCGAGCTTATCGGGAAATACCGCGGGCGAAGGCGGGTCGACGACACTGGTCCCGGTGGTCAGCACCTGGTGGATCCTGTCGGCGGAAATGGAAGCCCGGGGAATAATGATGAACATCATGGACATCATCATGAAGGAAAAGAAAATTTGCATCGAATATTGCATGAACGCCATCATGTCGCCGATCTGAATCTGCGACTGGGCGATTTCCTTGGCCCCCACCCAGACGATGAGAATGGAGATCCCATTCATGATGAGGGTGATCAAGGGCATCATGAGCGCCATGATCCTGGATACGAAGAGCATGATACCGGTGAGTTCGGCGTTGACTTCTCCGAAGCGTTGTTCTTCCTTTTTTTCCGTGGCGAAGGCCCGGATGACCATCATGCCTGTCAGGTTTTCGCGGAGCACGAGGTTGAGCCTGTCCACCAAGGCCTGGATCCGCTTGAACCTGGGCAGGGCTATGGAAAACACCGCCAGCACGATCGCCAGGAGGATTCCCACCGCCAGGGCGATGATCCACCACATGGATGAGGCTTTCGAGGTGGCTCTGATTATTCCCCCGATTCCTATGATCGGAGCGAAGAACAACATCCGCATGGCCATATTGCTGACCATCTGGATCTGGGTGATGTCGTTGGTGGAACGGGTGATGAGGGACGCGGTGGAAAACTTGTCCATTTCGGCGGACGAGAAGTCCTGGACCTTGGAAAAGATCGCCCTGCGCAGATCCCTGGCCACGCCCGAGGCGGTCCGGGAGCCGAAGTAACCCACCGCTATGGTGGCAGCCACCGCCAGCAGGGTAAGGGCGAGCATTATGCCGCCCATCTTGAGTATGTAAGCCGTCTGCCCCTGTCCTTCTCCGCCCCTCATGATGCCGATATCCACTATCTTGGACATATAGTCGGGCAGGGCCAGCTCCGCGTTGGCCTGGATGAAGAGGAGCAAGAAAACAAGGAGAATGTTCCCGATGTAGGGTTTGTAATACTTGAGTATTTTGAGCATAGTTGTGCCTGCTCTAAAATACGTAAAGGGCGGTCAGGGGTCAAATAGGACAGGTAAATATTTTTCCGGCCGCCGGCCCGCTTCGACGGCCGAAACTTCTAGGAAACGCCCCGGCCTATTCTGTTTTTACCCGCCGTATCCAAGATAGTACTTTGTTTTTATCGACCCAACATGGCTTGCCTTGCTTTTATCACACATCGCCCGAGAGCCGTAAACTTTCAATCCTGCCTAGAGGCTTTCCAGCACCTTGTCCGCGTGCCCGGCGGGAGTGACCTTGGGGAAGACCTTGATCACCGTACCCGAGCCGTCGATAAGGAAGGTCGAGCGGATCACGCCCATCACTTTCCTGCCGTACATGGTTTTTTCACCGTACGCCCCGTAGGCTTGCATGGTCTTTTTATCCGGATCGGAGAGAAGGATAAAGGAAAGGGAATGCTTGCGGCGGAATTTGTCGTGGGATGCGCCGGAGTCGGGGCTTATGCCCACCACCTTCGCGCCCTTGGCCGCGAATTCAGGCCCCCGGTCGCGAAAACTACAGGCTTCGACGGTGCAGCCCGGCGTATCGTCCCGGGGGTAGAAATAAAGCACCAGGGGGCCGCCGGCGAAATCCGCCAGGGTCCACACTTTGCCGTCGGCATCGGAAAGGGAAAAATCAGGGGCTTTAGCGCCAACTTCGATCATCGAAAGGCCTCCTTATATGTCGAACTCTTACATTATAT
>LVBN01000115.1 GCA_001603165.1 Spirochaetales bacterium Spiro_12 | reverse complement strand
CCGCGCCTGGCTCCCGACAGCGCCATTCTCGATCCTGAGCTCGTTGTCGGCCTGCCTCCCGGAATGACCGCCCAGACGGGCATGGCCGCCCTCGCCCTGGCCGTGGAAGCCTACACCAACAGCCTCCATTACTCCGACGTGGAGATGCAGGCCTTGGAAGCCGTCAGACTGGTTTTCGCCAATCTGCGCCGGGCTTACGCCAGGGGCGATGATCTCGAAGCCAGGGAGGCCATGCTTCGTGCTTCTCACCTCGCCGGAAGGGCTTTTTCCCGGGGTTTCGTGGGCTATACCCATGCTGTCGCCCATCGCTTCTGCGAGCGCTATCGTGTGCCGCACGGCCTGGCTAACGCCATAACCTTGCCATACTTCATGGATCTATACCGAAAGGCCGTTCCTGAGCGGCTCGCCGATCTGGCCGCGGCGGCGGGGTTGCGAAGCCGGGGAGCCGATGAGGACATGGAAGAGCCGGCGGCGGCTTTCGTCGAGGCCCTGCGCCGGTTGAACGAGGATATTGGGATTCCGGGAAAGGCCGGGTTTCTGAAGCGTGAGGATGTCCCGGGCATCGCCGCCGCGGCGCTAAAGGAGGCGCACGGCACGCCCTATCCCTTGCCTATGATCCTGGACGTCTCCGATCTGGAGGCTGTCATTGTGTCGATGTGCCCTGACTAAGGCAAGAAACCTTTACCTTTGGCTTGGTAGCGCGGGGGTTTTTACAAGGGAGGCTATGGATGAGAAGAGGCGAACGAGAGGTGCGCGACAAGGAAGCGTTGCGCGATATCATAAGGTCCTGCGATGTTTGCAGAGTTGCGTTTTGCACCGATTCGGCGCCCTATATTGTGCCTTTGAGTTTCGGCTTTTCCTGGGATGAAAACCTCGAGCTGTATTTTCATTGCGCGCTCGAAGGAAGAAAGATCGATCTTATGCGGTCCTGCGATCTGGTCGGATTCGAGATGGATTCAGGGCAGGACCTGATCAAGCATGAAATAGCCTGCAAATGGTCGACGCAGTATAAAAGCGTGATCGGCGCCGGAAGGCTTAGGCTGATCGACGATCACGAAAAGAAAATCCTCTATCTCAATCGCATAATGGAACACTACGGCTACGAAGGCCCCGGCGTCTACGACCCGGCGGTGCTGCGAAGAACCGCGGTTTTAAGGCTGGATGTGACAGAGCTGAGCGGCAAGGAGAAGCGATAGCCGCTTTTGGAGGAAATAGCTATACTCTCCCCTGATCGGGAGTCATGGTGAACAGGATCGTCAAAACCCCCGAATCCCTCGGCGCGGGGTCTTGCCATATCGGGGATATCCTGGAAAGCAAGGAATATCTCGAAGCCTTCGCGAAGGACATTTAGGCGGAAATAATGGGAAAAATAGCGCTTCGTTTTTCAAAACTCATTCTGGGCTTATTCTTCTACGCCCTGGGCATCGTGCTCACCATCCAGGCGAATATCGGCTATGGTCCATGGGAAGTTTTCCATGTGGGGCTAAGCGCCGCCACCGGTCTGAGTATCGGCGGCGCGAGCATTATCGTCGGCCTGATCATCGTCGTTATCACCGTTCTCATGGGAGAGAGGATAGGCATCGGCACCCTGCTCAATATGCTCCTCATCGGCTTTTTTCTCGACCTGCTCCTGGCCATCGGGCTGATCCCCCGAATCGAGAATACCCTTGTGGGAATAATCGTGTTGATTATCGGTCTCTATGTCATATCCCTGGGTTCGTATTTTTACATCGGCTCGGGTTTCGGAGCGGGGCCCCGGGACAGTTTAATGGTCGCTTTGACGCGAAAGCTTCGATGGCCCATAGGATTGATCCGCAGCTTGATCGAATTGACGGCTACGATTCTTGGATGGATGTTCGGGGGGATGGTGGGAATCGGCACCTTGATTTCCGGCTTCGCCATAGGGTTTTGCGTGCATAGCAGCTTTAAGCTTTTGAAATTCGACCCGACGAAAATACACCATTCCACCCTCAACGAAAGTTATGCGGAAATCAGGGCCGCTTTGAGGACAAGGTAGAAACTTTTTGTTTCCGTATTCTGCGAATCACAGGTATGGAATTTGGTCTTTTATCCGGGTTGTCCACCGGCGCGGGTAGTCTCGTGGGCGCGACAAGCCTGATTCTGTTCCTGTGGGCTGCGAGCCCAAGGTTCTCGGCGCCCCGCGCCGCCGAGGGCCTTGGGGAAGACGCGCGAAAGGAGGCGATGGCATGAGGGAAATCGAGGAAAGAAAAAGCGTTCGCAGGTACAGCGCCGAGGCGATTGAAAAAACAAAGCTGGACGCGATTTTGGGAAGCGCGAGACTGGCGCCTTCGGGGCATAACAAACAGCCCTGGCATTTTATCGTGGTCGCCGACGCCGGAAAAAGGGAAGAGATCGCCATGGCATCCAACCAGCAGCGCTGGATGGCTTCGGCGCCGGTGCACATCGTTTGCGTCGCCGATATTCGGGCCAGGACGCAGAACGCCGAGCCGATGTACGTGGACGAGGAGAGCCCGAGCTTCGAACTCAAGCGGGTGATCCGGGATACTGCCATCGCGATGAGCCATATTCTTTTGGAAGCCCGGCATCAGGGGCTGGATACCTGTTGGGTGAGTTGGTACGATCAGAAGGAGTTCCGGCCGTTGCTGGGCATACCGGAGGATAAATTCGTCGTCGGCGTGATAACCCTAGGGTATGCCGACGAGGCGCCGGCACCCAAGCCCCGAAAGCGCATGGAAGAGATCCTGCATTACGAGCGCTGGTGATGTTGCGCGACATATACGACAATCTGTTGTTCGATCTGGACGGAACGTTGACCGATTCCAAGCCTGGATTGGTCAATGCCATAGAATTCGCGGTGCGGAAAATGGGGCTGGCTCCCTTGCCTCAGGCGGTCGTGGAGAAGTTTCTGGGGCCGCCGCTTTTCGGTTCTTTCGAAAAGCACTGCGGTATGGACAGGGAAACCGCCAGGATCGCGGTGAGCTATTTCCGGGAGTACTACGCGGACAGGGGAATATTCGAAAACGAGCCTTACGAGGGCATCCCGGAATTACTGGGTCGCCTGAAGGCCGCCGGGAAGAGGCTCTTCGTCGCCACCTCCAAACCGACCGTCTCCGCGTTGCAGGTCTGCGCCCATTTCGGCATCGATGGATATTTCGCGGAAATCCTGGGCAGCGAAATGGATGGCAGCATCATCGAAAAAAGCGATATCGTCGGGATATTGATCTCCAGGCATGCCCTGGGTCGGCGCGAAAGCCTCATGATAGGGGACAGGGAAAACGATATCGTCGGTGGGAGCGGAAACGGCCTGGATACGGTGGCGGTGGGGTACGGATACGGTTCCGAGGAAGAGCTGCGACACTCCAACGCGACGTATTACGCTAAAACAATCAGCGATCTCGGGCGCCTTCTGCTGTCCTGAAATCGATATCGCTCAACGCGGCTTCGTAGGCGATCATGGCCTTCTTCCGCTCGAGTCCCCATTTGAAGCCTCCCAAATGTCCATCGGTACGCAGGACCCTGTGGCAGGGGACGAGATAGCCGATGGGATTGGAAGCCACGGCGCCGCCCACCGCCCTTGAAGCGCCGGGGCTATCGGCCATCCGGGCGAGCCTGGCATAGGAAACAAGGCAGGACTCGGGAA
>LVBN01000114.1 GCA_001603165.1 Spirochaetales bacterium Spiro_12 | reverse complement strand
CGTGCCTTCCAGATCCGTCGCGGCGTCTATGTCGGCCACGCCCGAGACGCCGATGGCGAGCTTGGATGCCTTGAAGGGGCGGAAATAAAGGCGGGTACCGTATATCTGGGGTACCGGCAGATCGTTCACCAGGGCTTCGAAGCCGAAGCCGCCGAAGTCTATGCCCGTATTCACGCCGACGCGCCGGATGCTGGGGAAGTCGCTGTCGTTGCGATAGTTCCTCATGATGAGTCCGTGACCGATGGACAGTCCGTGAAGATTGCCAAGCTTCAGGAAGAAAGGATCGTCCAGGGGCTCGCCATATTCCAGGTACTTGATCTTGAGGATCAGATCGGTGGCGAGATCCAGGGCCGCTTTGAAGTTGTCGTCGCCCCAATAGGCTGAGCCGAAATCCCATTCATTGTTGCCCTTGGGCCTGTACCAGCTGGAGGGATCGAAAAGATCGCTGGAGTAGATGACCGGGAGATAGAACCCCAGCTCCAGCCGACCGATCCTCACCTCGGGGGAGACGACGACCTTCGAGTAGCTCACCCCATCTATGGTGACCGAGCCGATCTCCATACCGGCATGATCGCGCATCCAACCCATGATCGAGGCGCCGAATCCGCCACTCTGGGCCATGACGGCCGGGGAAAGGAGAGCCGCGAGGACGACTACCACTATGAAGCGTTTCATGTACCTGCCCCCTTTACTTTTAGAAGCGCACCGAGGCGCTCAGGCTGGAGCTGACGTTGAAGTCTCCGGCGGTCGGGTCCCAGGAATAGATATAAGAAAGGGTCAGCACCGTCGCGCCGGTCTTGTAGTTTATGGACATTCCTATCACGGCATCCTCTGGATCGAGGAGTTCCCTGAAGAAAGTTGTTTTACGGCCGATAAAATACTTTTCATAGCTTCCGCTCAGGAATATGCCGGGCAATAAGCCTTCGGCGAGGACGACAGCTCCCTTGATGTGGGGATAGGCGCCGCTGTCGTCGGTCGCGGGGCTGGGTTTAGGCGCGAAGGGGCCGTCCACCTGGATATTCAATTCCAGGGCTTCCTTGAAAAGCTGGAAGCCCAGCCTTGCCAGCCAGCCCAGCTTAAAGTCCCCCGGGCTCGCAAGGCTCAGGACATATTCCGCCCGTTCATCCCTGTAGAAATCGTAATTGCTATCGAAGTATGAGGGGATGAATCCGCCCTGGAGGGCGCGGATTTGGGCGCCGTACTTGATGAAGCCGATCAATCTTCCCCCGACACCGGTGATGAGACCCAGGGCGCCGCTGGGCTGACGGGCTCCCTCCACAAAGGCATTGAGAGAAGCGACTTCGGAACTCAATACGGGAAGGCTGAGATCGGCGCCGATGATATAGACGAGATCCGCCGCGGGATAGAGCGCCAGATCTGCGGCATCGGTGTAAGTCAGGGGATCCCTGTCCAGGACACCGGTGAAACCTAACTGTAGCTTGGCCGGGAGAGTCTCTCCCAAAAACGCCAGAGGTCTGATGAATATCCTGCCGCCGATCACGTCCATGCGGGCGAGGTTGCCCGTCAGAGCTTCTATTCCAAGGTAAGGGAATTTGAATACGCTTCCGTCCAGGCCAAATTGCAACCCGAAAATCCTAAGATCCGGCAGGAAGCGGGTATTGGCGTAGTCGGATACGATAAGGCCATTGCCCAAACTGAAGTCGTCGATTGAACCCAGCTTGATATAGTAGGGATCGATACCCCGGAGGCCGTAGCGGACATACATGATTTTGGGAAGATATACGTCGAAGATCGTCCGGCCGGCCTGGGGCACCCAGTCGGGTTCGTAAATCAGGAGCGGCGTGTTGGCGTCCGGATAAATCTGAAATCGGAAAGTAAGGTCCAGGCCGATGCCGAACTTCCCCAGGGAGAGATCGGGCTGGAATCCGAGCTTGGACCAGCTTTCCAATTTAGCCGGATCGGAGGCCGAGGGAAGAAGGTCCGAGCCCAGCAAAAGGGTGGCGGAGAAATCCGGGCCGGAACCAAGGCCCTCCTGGGCCGTCAGGGGCGCTATGAGGAGCACTGCCGCGAGTATGACAAGAAAGCGCTTCATCGTGTTTAGCCTCCTTTGGATGGGCGATTCGTAACCGAAGAATGACTAATCGTAGTATACACCATCTGTCCAGGCCATGCACCTATATTCAAAGGCAAAGAGAGCGAAAGACTCCCTTGCGAAGGCGTGTAAGGACTTGTATCCTTTACCCCGCCCGACAAGTCTGATATGCGAGAAGGTTTCGCGACAGACTGCACAAGGAGAGTAGGATGGATTTTTTTTCAAGGCTGGACGAACTCGTCGAT
>LVBN01000113.1 GCA_001603165.1 Spirochaetales bacterium Spiro_12 | reverse complement strand
CTGGCCGCCGAGATACGAGGCCCCTCTCGGCTTGATTATCGCGATATAGAGGGCGACCCTCGGCTTGTCGGCGGGAAAGATACCCAGGGTGCTGGCGATATAATCCTTGTCGGAATAGGCCCTGGTCTTAGGATCGATCATCTGGGCCGTACCGGTCTTCACCGCCATCCGTATATCGGGCACCTTGGCCCGCCAGCCCGTGCCCTGCAACGAGGCGGTGTGCTCCATGGCATCGAGAATCGCCCTTGCGCTTACCCCGGAAACCACCCTGCGCAAAACCTGCGGCTCATGTCGAAACAACAGCTCGCCGTCGGCGCTCTCGATCCTGCTCACCGAGCTCGGCTTGAGCAGAAATCCTCCATTGGCTATGGCCGAAGCCGCGCTGATCATCTGCAAAGCCGTGACCATCACCTCTTGGCCAATCGCGATGGTGGGCTTGCTCCGCCCCGACCATTTCTCCGGTTCGCGCAACGATCCCGGGCTTTCCCCCGACAGCCCTACCCCGGTTCTAGCCCCGAAACCAAAGGATAGAAGTCTTTGGTACAAATCCTGTTCCGAAACCCTGTCCGAGGCGTATCCGACCCCCGCATTGCTCGACAGGGCAAGCACGCCCGCCAGATTTTGTTTTCCGTAAACGCCCAGGTCTTTGATGAGGATTTTTTCCCCGCTGGGAAGGGTCTTTCGATAAGCGCCGTCGCAGTCGAATACTGTGGCGGGGGTTATGGCGCCCAGATCCAGGATCGAGGCCATGCTGAAAAGCTTGAATACCGATCCAGGTTCGTAAGAATAGAGGGAGAGCAGATCCCGTCGTGTCTCGGCGTCGTAGGCCGCGTAATCGTTGGGATCGAAGCCCGGCTCGGCGGCGTAACAGAGTATCTCGCCCGAGTGGACATCCATGGCGATCGCCAAGGCCGCTTCGGCGCCGTTGGCTTTGACCGTATCCCGAAGAATATCCTCGATCATGTGTTGCAGATTGGCATCGATACTAAGGCTTATCGTATCGCCCCGGGGAAGCTTTATCGAAGGATCCGCCGATCTCCCCGTTCCATCTTCGGCTTTTCTAGGCTTGGGACTGAGTTCCGAATTATACTTGATCTCTATCCCGTCAAGACCGCTATTGCCTTCGCCGGTAAAGCCGATGAGATGGGAGGCCAACCTTCCTTCGGGGTAGAGCCTTCCGGGAATTTCCTCCACCTGCACTCCCTTGAATTTCCCGTCTTTTTTTCCGGCGATGAGCGCCGTCGCCCTGTCGGCGGAAAGCCTGCGGGCCAGATAGAAAAAGTTTTGGCTTCTATCTTTGTACCGGGCGAGGATGGAATCCGGAGAAACGGAGGTCAGTTTCGCGAGTTCGGGGATTTCCGATTCGAAGGTCTTCTTGTCAGTGGAAGGTTTCCATACAGAAATGTCGTATTTGGGCACATCCATCGCCAGGGTAAGGCCGTTTCTGTCCACAATCCTGCCCCGCTCCCCTTCGAGGGATTCCTGGCCCAGGGCTTGGGAGGATGAGGCGAAGGCGAGTTGGGCATACCTGGCGAAAATCAGCGCTGCGAGAATTCCCAGCAGCGCCAGCGCCGAGCCAAGGCGAAATTTCAACATCCTCATTCGGTGTCCATACGATCGGGAAAGGCCTAGAATCCGGGTATGGGAAAGACCCTGCCCAGTATATTGTTCATCGGCACCGGGCCAAAGTCCCTTGAGTCTATGGATTCGTATTTATTGTCTCCCAGGAGATAATACCCTTTTTCCATTTCAAGGGGAGCTTCCGGATTGTCCATGATAAGCACGGAGGCCACGCGCTTTATGAACACCGCCGTCGATTCCGGCCGCACCGCCGCCACCAATTGTCTTTCCTCAGGCTCGGACCAAAGCAAAAGATAGCCGCCCCGGGGATTTCTCAAGCCGTAGGCGGCCTTGAACACGAACACGATGTCGGAAGCCTTGAGACCCGGCAGCATCGATCTGCCCCGCACGATCGCCAGATCGGCCACAAAGGTTCTCATCAAAAAGAGCAGGGCAATGATAGCAACGATGATTCTTCCAAGACCGAATACGAAAGTCTTGTCGTTTTTCCGTCGATTCACCGCACCCCATCCTCTGTCCCAGGTAAAACAATGGGTTTTCCCAGGCAGTTAAAGATCTTAACGATAATATACCGGTGAAAAGC
>LVBN01000112.1 GCA_001603165.1 Spirochaetales bacterium Spiro_12 | reverse complement strand
CAACGCGACTTCAAAGATATATGATATTTCCACGACAAAACGCTTGCACCATTCATCAAGACGTGATATTTTCGCCGAAACCGATGGAGGAGCGATCCCCAGGAGTACCGCGGAGGAGGGCTGGGACCCGACGATACCGTGGGGAAGGGGAGGATCGCCGAAGGAACGAGGGTATTCCCAGACCCTCGCTCTTGGGCGACCGGGCTAATACCCGGCGACTGTCGCGAAGGCTCACAGCCTCGCGGAGAGCCTAAGGTACGCGACTTCTGCGGCATCCCCGGAATACAAACAGTATTCCCGTCTTCCCGAGACGTCTTTAAGGGATCCAGCTCGAAGCTTCCAACCTTGGTCTCCGTCGCACAAGGAGACGGACGTGACAACAGGCAGAGGAAAAATCCCGGTGGCCATTTTAGGCGCCACCGGCGTCGTGGGACAGCGCTTTCTCAAGCGACTGGCGGATCATCCTTTTTTCGAAATAGCCTATTTGGCCGCCAGCGACCGCTCGGCGGGGAAAAAGTACAAGGACGCCTGTCTTTGGCACCTGGGAGGCGAGCCCTTCGCCGGCTACGGCGATATGGTGGTAAGCGCTTGCTCTCCCGATTCGGCGCCGGCGCCCCTGGCGTTCTCCGCCCTGGACGCGGATGTGGCCGTATCGATCGAGGCCGCCTACGCCAAAAGCGGCGCTTTTGTTTTCTCCAACGCCTCGGCGTATCGCATGGAGGAGGATGTTCCTCTTCTCATCCCCGAGATCAATTCCGACCATCTCGGAATCCTGGAACGTCAACAGGCGAGGCGGGGATGGAAAGGCGCCATCGTCGCCAATCCCAACTGTACCACCGTCATGCTCGTCAGCCCCCTGGCGCCCCTGGACAGGATCTTCGGCATCGAGGCTGTCATGGCCACCAGCATGCAGGCTATATCCGGCGCCGGGTACCCGGGGGTCAGCGCGATGGATATCCAGGGCAATGTGATTCCGCACATCAAAAAAGAAGAACCCAAGGTCGAATCGGAGCCTCTGAAGATCCTTGGCAGGCTTTTGGGAACAGGGGTATCCGCTTCCTTTGCCTCTTCACATTTTCCCGTCTCGGCTACCTGCACCAGGGTACCGGTCATAGAGGGGCATACCATTGCCGTATCCGTCAAGCTGAAGGGCAACCCCTCGGTGGAGGATGTGGTGGCCGCCATGAAGTCCTTCGAGCCGGACACCGCTGGTCTCGGTCTGCCCTCCGCGCCGGAGCGTTTCCTGGCCGTGTCGGATCAAGCCGACAGACCCCAGCCTCGAAAGGATGTGGAGATCGACGGCGGGATGAGAATAACCGTGGGGAGGGTGAGACCCTGCCCCATTCTGGGCATCAAGTTCATCGCCCTGGGGCACAATACCGAAAGAGGGGCGGCCGGCGCCTCGGTGCTTAACGCCGAGCTGGCCTATGTCAAGGGAGCGCTCGCGCTGGCGCAGGAAGAATACGAGCGGCGCACGGCTTGAGGAACGGCTAAAGGACCGCGCAGCTTCGTCGTATGAGCGGCGCTCGGCGCGAGATTGCAGCCTGAAGGTTAAGCCCGACTATCCAAGCGCTGATTTACAGCCTTTCCCAATGGCCCGAACGGGAGCTCGCCATCATTGCCTCGACCACCTCGACGCTGTGGTGTCCGTCGGCGAAGTCGGCGTAGAGTCTTTCCCGGCCCGGGGATGCGCGCTCCGAGAGGGCGCTGTAAAAACTTTCAATCATGGCTTTCTG
>LVBN01000111.1 GCA_001603165.1 Spirochaetales bacterium Spiro_12 | reverse complement strand
CCGGGGTGCGCAACCGTCCGGGTATCCTCATCTCGGGCCACGACCTGGTGGATCTGCACGATCTGCTGGAACAGACCAAGGGCACGGGTATCGATGTATACACCCACGGCGAGATGCTCCCCGCCCACTATTACCCCTTCTTCGAGAAATACGACAACCTCTATGGAAACTACGGCGGCTCCTGGTGGTCCCAGACCCAGGACATCGAAGCCTTCGGCGGCCCTGTGCTCTTCACCTCCAACTGCCTCGTGCCGCCCCGGGAGTCCTACAAGTCCAGGGTCTTCACCACCGGCGTCGTGGGTTTCGATGGCTGCGTCCATATCGCCGACCGGAAACCGGGGAAGATGAAGGACTTTTCGGCCATAGTCGCCCTGGCCAAGACCTGTCCGCCGCCTAAGGAGCTGGAAAACGGCACCATCGTCGGCGGCTTCGCCCACGATCAGGTGTTTGCCTTGGCCGACACCGTGGTGAGCGCGGTCAAGTCCGGAGCGATCAAGCGCTTTGTAGTCATGGGCGGCTGCGACGGACGCCAGTCCGGACGTTCCTATTATACCGACGTGGCCGAAGCCCTGCCCGAGGGCGCGGTCATCCTCACCGCCGGCTGCGCCAAGTACCGCTACAACAAGCTCGATTTGGGCGATATCGGCGGCATACCCCGGGTGCTGGACGCAGGCCAGTGCAACGACTCCTATTCCCTCGCCCTGGTGGCCCTCAAGCTGAAGGAACTCTTCGGCCTGGACGACGTGAACAAGCTTCCCCTGTCCTTCGATATCGCCTGGTACGAGCAAAAGGCGGTGCTGGTGCTTCTGGCTCTTCTCTATCTGGGCTTCAAGAATATCAGGCTCGGGCCCACCCTCCCCGGATTCCTTTCCCCGGCGGTGGCTACCGTCCTGGTGGAAAAATTCGGCATCAAGGGCATCGGCACCGCAGAGGCCGACGTTGCCGCAATGATGGCGGGCAACTAAAAAGTAGTTTCGAAGCAGAAATCCTTATAGAAGCTGAAGCAGTTCCCTGAGCTCCGCCTCGGGGAACTGCTTTCCCGCGACGACAGGGCGCTCCGCCAGAAGCTTTTCCAGGTAAGCCTTGGACGCTGTGCTCTGGGGTATCATGTAGCCGGCTTCCCGGGCACCGTCTTCGGCGAGTATTCGTAACGACACAGCCAAGGCCTTGGCTAGCTTGGCCCTTGCCGACGTTGCCGCGCTGGCTGCCAATGCCTTGGCCAGGGATTCTTCCCTGTGCTTTTGTTCCATGAAATTCATCAGAGCCTCAACGACAGCTGTATCCTTGGCGGGACGTGATGGGTAATTATCCATTACCAGGGACAGCGCGTGGGAAGGGCAGGCGTCCACGCATCTTCGGCAGCCGTCCAGACATTTTTCAAAATCAATCTGTCCGTTCTCCGTATCGGTAGCCCCTGTGGGACAGACGAAAAGGCAAACACAGTCTTTGGTGCAGAGTCGTAAATTTCGTACAGCGTGCATGGCGTCCTCCTATGCTACCGCGGCGAACCGCAGGGCGGGGGCCTTGCAGACCGGGCAGATGTCCGGGGCTTGGTCGCCCAGGAACATAAAACCGCAGGCCTCGCAGACAAAGAGCTTTTTACCCTCTATTAGTTCATCGCCCTTCTTTGCGTATCGGTCGGCCAGTGATTTTTGTATCGCATTGACCTTGCCGCCCCAGGTGGCGGCTCTAAGCGCGCCCCTGTCGGCAGCCTTGTTCTCAGTCGCGGCAGAGGCCTGCCGAACAGGTTCCAGGTATTCGGCTTCGTCTGCCGTCAGCGACCTTACCAGGCTGGTAAAATCCGGGAACTCCGGCGCGGGCTGGAAATCATCGAAATAGCCCGCCACCTTCCACATCAGCTCAGCCTCATGGGCTCTGTACTGCTTTTCCAACGCCTTGGCGAGATTGCTCAATATGGGACCGGGGGAATATTCCATATTTGCCTCCTA
>LVBN01000110.1 GCA_001603165.1 Spirochaetales bacterium Spiro_12 | reverse complement strand
CCCGTCAAGGGTACCTACCGCGGCTACACTGTCCTCTCCGTTCCTCCGGCATCCTCCGGCGGAACTCACCTTGTCCAGATGTTGAACATCATGGAGAACTTCGATGTCGCCGCCTCGGTGCAGGGTAGCGCGGCCAACGCCCATCTGTGGGCCGAAACTCTCAAGATGACCTTCGCCGACAGGTCCAGATATATGGCCGACACCGATTTCGTAAAGGTTCCTCTGGAAGGCCTGACCTCCAAGGACTACGCCAAGACCCTGGCCGCGAAGATCGATAAGACCAAGCCGATGCCCGCCGGCGCCGCGGGCGATCCTTCCAAATACGAGTCCGGATCCACGACCAGCCTTTCGGTCATGGACAAGGACGGGAATATGGTCAATATCACCAAGACCATCAACTACTTTTTCGGTTCAGGGGTAGTGGTCCCCGGTACGGGTATCATCATGAACGATGAGATGGACGACTTCGTGCCCAGCCCCGGATCGGTCAACTCGGTTCAGCCCGGCAAGCGTCCGCTTTCAAGCATAAGTCCCACATTGGTGCTCGATCCCCAAGGCAGGTCATTCATGACCCTCGGTTCGCCGGGAGCCACCAGGATATTCCCCACCGTGGCACAGGTCATCTCCAACGTGGTCGACTTCGGCATGCCCATACAGGACGCCATTCTCGCGCCCCGGGTCTTTCAAATGGCTTCGGGCGCCATCAACCTGGAGGGCAGGTATTCCATCAACGCCTACGAGGCTCTCAAGAAAATGGGCCACACGGTGACGGTGCGCGGCGATTGGGACGCCTATTTCGGTGGCGTGCACGCCGTGTTGTACGATTACGACGCGGGAATCCTCTATGGAGGGGCGGACCCCCGCAGGGACGGACAAGCGGCCGCCTATTGATCTTTGCTCGGCTAGTTCTGTAGTTTAATTGCGCGGGGCGCCGCTGGCCTGAGCGGCGCCCTTTTTTCTAAGCTCGGGTCGCACAGACAGAAAGCTTGCCACTCGATTCAGGCAATCCATTTTGAGCCAGGAGCCCAGGGTGTCAGAATTATCGATTTTCATCCTCATGGTTGGCGTTTTCGCCGCCGTATCCTTTGCCCTCAAGTGGCCGGTATCCGTCAGCATGCTCCTCGCCGCCGTCGCAGGGGCCCTGGCCGGCGGCGAGGGACTACCTATACGCCACTTGGTCGAAGGCAGTTTCGGCTATGTGGACACTATTCTCACCATTTCCACCGCCATGATTTTCATGAACGCTTTCAAGGAATCGGGAGGGCTCGAATCGCTCTCCACGGCGGTAATACGGCGATTTTATAAAGCCCCCGCCTTGCTGGTCGTGCTTCTCATGCTGGTCGCCATGTTCCCCGGCATGATCACCGGCTCCTCCAGCGCGGCGGTTCTCACCGCCGGCGCGGTGGTGGCCCCGATACTTGCGCTGATGGGCATTCCGGGGGCCCAAGCGGCGGCCTTTATCGCCATGGCGGGCATACTCGGCATGATCGCGCCCCCGGTCAACATACCGGCGATGATCATCGGCGGCGGCATCGACATGCCCTACGTGGGCTTCGAGATTCCCCTGTTGCTGCTTACAATGCCCCTGGCCATTCTTTCGGCGCTCTGGTTCGGCTATCGGTATGTGAAGAATACCGATATGAAGAAAGTTCTTTCCTCTCTCGACAGTTCCGTCCTGGATAGGTACGGGGCGTTTCGGCTCTTCTCGCCCGTTCTTTTGGTACTTGTCCTCATGGTGGCCGACAGGGCGTTCCCGCAATATTCCAACCTGGGAATGCCTCTCATCTTTACCATAGGCGCCGTTCTCGCTTTTTTCACCGGAAAGCGCTACAACGTGCTAAGGGCGGCCAAGCAGGCCGTCGATCAAGCGCTTCCGGTGCTGGGAATACTGGTGGGCGTCGGCATGTTCATTCAAATCATGACACTCACCGGCGTCCGGGGATTTATCGTCGTCAACGCCCTGTCTGTGCCTCCCGCGCTTCTCTACCTGGCCATCGCCGTTTCCATTCCTCTTTTCGGCGCGGTATCGGCCTTCGGCTCCGCCAGCGTGTTGGGCGTACCGTTCCTGCTCGCCCTGCTGCAACAGGATCAAATAATCACCGCGGCGGCCCTCTCCCTGGTCTGCTCCTTGGGCGATTTCATGCCGCCCACCGCTCTGTCGGCCATATTCGCCACCCAGGTGGTTGGGCTGAAAGGCTATGCCTCGACCCTGAAAAAACTGATACTCCCTTCCCTGGTCACAATCGCCTGGGCATTGCTTTTTATCATTTTCTCCAAGCAAATACGCGGAATACTGTAAGGAGACCCCGGTTATGAAAATAATATACCTGAGCATATTGGCCGCCGTTCTAGGGCTCTGCCTGTGGTGCCTGTTCAGTGCGAAAAAAGCCAGCGTCCAGGCGACGGCGGCCATGGTGATAGTTCCTCTGGTCCTGCGGCTCTTGTTGATCAACTAGGAGGAAGACGATGAAAAAGCATCATATCAGCGCCTTTGTTTTTCTCGTCCTGGCCATTGCCGCCGCCGGCGTCGCCGGCGCCTCCTTCCTGTCTATGCGAAAGAGCGAATATATCGCCAAGGGAGCCGGCGTCAGCGAAGTACGTATGCTTTCGGACTGGTTTCCCGCCCTGGCGGACGGGCCCGGCGATACGGAGGTCTACATCCTGAGGGCCGGGACCGGCCAGCATGAGGGGAGCGACGCATCCATGCTCGTCCTCGGAGGAACCCATCCCAACGAGCCGGCGGGATACATGGCGGCCGTTCTCCTGATCGAAAACGCCCTGGCCGCGGCAGGCACGCTTTATGTCATTCCCCGGGCGAACAATTCGGCCTTTACCCACAACGATCCCCAGGAAGGCTCTCCCCAGGGTTTTATCATCGAGACAGCCGCCGGAAACCGGTTTTTCCGTTATGGGTCAAGAGCGACAAACCCCATCCACCAGTGGCCCGATCCGGATGTTTATATTCACGCGTCCTCGGGGCAGAGCCTTTCCGGCAACGAAACGAGAAATTTGAACCGAGGCTATCCCGGCAAGCCCGACGGAACGCTCACGGAAAAAATCTGTTATGGGATCACCGAGTTGATCAAAAAAGAGGGAATAACGATCACGGTGGACCTTCACGAAGCCTCACCCGAATATCCTGTAAACATGGCCATGGTCGCCCATCCGAACGCAATGCCCTTGGCCTCCGAAACAGTGATAGGGCTTGAGATGCAGGATATAGCCATTCGACTGGAACCTTCGCCGGTGAACCTGCGCGGACTAACCCACCGCGAGCTGGGCGATTTCACCGACACCTTGCCGGTGCTCATGGAAAC
>LVBN01000109.1 GCA_001603165.1 Spirochaetales bacterium Spiro_12 | reverse complement strand
TCTTATGCGAGGGACCGCAGGACCTGAAATGTCCTGCGGCCTTCCTCGTTCAACACCCTGAGAATGAGGGGGCCGTTGCAGATCTTGCCTTCCCACCACAGCTGCCTGAGAAAATCCTCCATCCCATCCTCGATTGTCCCGTAGCTCCCTTCCCTCCATTGGAGAAAATAATAATTTCCGGGATCTAAACGAGAAAGGAGCTTAGGTCCTCGCAGGGGTCTGGCGAGGCTCGGCGCGTCTTCGGGACTGCCGGAGAGGTTTTGTTCAAAGCTAAAGGCCCATAATAGGGATTCCCGGGTCGGGCTCGCTTCGGACCAGGCTGGGGAATCGGGCGCCTGCTCTCCCTGGAGGGCGGAGAGCAGGTGTAGCTCGAGAATCGTCGCTTCTTCCATGGCCCAACTTTAGGCCCGGGGCTCTTTTTCCGCAAGCCGCCGGTCTTGGCGCCGTTGGGTTTTATGAAAACCGAGTTTTCAGCCGTTCTTCTGTTTTTCAAGGAGTTTTCCCTTGTCCGGCGAGGATCTGGAAAAAGCCCACGATTGATGATACCGTAATTTTTTATGGGTTTGCTGGATTCCATAGAATCGCCTGAGGATGTCAAGAAGCTCAGGGAATCGGAGCTTCGTATCCTGGCCAAGGAAATACGAAAAAAAATTCTCGAAACCGTGACGACGAACGGGGGCCACCTGGCCTCGAACCTCGGCGTTGTGGAGCTGACTATCGCCCTCCACAGGGTGTTCGACTCGCCCAAGGACGCCATCATCTGGGATGTGGGTCATCAGAGTTACGCCCACAAACTCATCACCGGAAGAGCGGGGGATTTCGATAAAATCAGAAAAAAGGGAGGGCTTTCGGGGTTCCCCAAGCGCTCCGAGAGCATCCACGATATTTTCGATACCGGACATTCATCCACCTCCCTTTCCTCGGCCCTCGGGCTGCTGGAGTCCAGGAAACGGCAGGGCAGGAACGGCAGGGTCGTGGCGGTGATTGGGGACGGGGCGCTCACGGCCGGTATGGCCTTTGAAGCCCTGACCAATGTTTCCCAGCTCGAGCTTCCCCTCATTGTCATTCTCAACGATAACAAGATGTCCATATCGAGGAACGTCGGAGCGCTTTCGCGGTATTTGTCCCGACTCACCGCCACCGAGCATTATCAGCATTTTAGAAGGAGCGTCGACGCCGTCGTGGTATCCATACCCCGTATCGGACGGGGTCTGCTGGAGCTGATAGTGCGGGGCAAGCGGGCGGTGAAAGCCATTTTCTTCAAGGAAAACCTTTTCGCCGATCTGGGCTTCGAGTATGTCGGTCCCATAGACGGACACAATATTCCGGTTCTTTTGAGCGTCTTAGCCCAGGTGAAGCGTCTTCAGCGTCCCGTGGTCATCCATGTGATGACCAAAAAGGGGAACGGGTTTTTCAAGGCCGAGGAGGATCCCGAGGCCTTTCACGGCGTCGCACCCTCATGCCCGGACCACTCTGGCCAGGCCAGGCCTTCGTTTACCGAGGTCTTCGGCCGCAGTATGGTCGATCTGGCTCTGGAAAGGCGGGACCTTGTGGCGATCACCGCCGCCATGAGCAAGGGGACGGGTTTGGATAAATTGGCCAGGCTGCAGCCTTCGAGGGTTTATGACGTGGGCATCGCGGAGCAGCACGCGGTCACCTTCGCGGCGGGGCTGGCCGCCGGCGGCCTCGTACCCGTGGTGGCTGTCTATTCGACCTTCATGCAGAGAGCGGTGGATCAGGTGCTCCACGATGTGGCCCTGCCCAATCATCATGTCGTCTTCGCCCTGGACAGATCCGGGGCGGTGGGGGAGGACGGCGAAACACATCAGGGGTTTTTCGATATCCCGCTTTTTAAGAGCCTGCCCAACAGCACTATCCTCGCCCCTTCCTGCGCCGCGGAAATGGAAAGTTTCCTTCGTTTCGCCATTGACCGGAAAGGACCGGTTTTTCTGCGTTTTCCCAAGGCGAGGGTGGATTGCGACGAGCCGGCCTGCGAAGCGCCGCTCGTTCCTGGCAGGGGTGTTTTCCTTAGAAAAAGAAAGAAGGCTTCCGTGCTGGTCTGCGCTTTGGGCCCCCTGGCCCATGCCGCGGCCAGGGCGACGGATAAGCTGGAGGAGTCGGGCTATCCGATAGACCTGTATTCCCTGCGGTTCGCCAGTCCGCTGGACGAGCAGGAGATAGCCGCGGTCTGTTCAGGGTACAGCGCGGTAGCCCTCGTCGAAGAAGGAGCCAAGGCGGGGGGCGTGGGCGAGTCGATCGCCTCGATCCTCGCCCGAAGGGCTGTCAGGGTGAAGCTTTTAATCCTTGGCTTCGGTCCGGGCCTGCCCCCCCAGGCTTCGAGGGAGGAACTGCTCGCCGACGCGGGGCTGGACGAGGAGGGATTGTTGACAACCTTCGGTTTTTTAGCCGCCGAGGTGGCGGCGGAGAGAATGGATGAAACGCACTCTATCCTTGCCAGGTAGGCGGACCCTTTCCTTGGGCGAGCGCCCCCTGGTCATGGGCATCGTCAATCTGACCCCGGACTCGTTTTTCCCGGATTCCCGCTCTCCGGAACCGGCCCGGGCGGTGGAGCGGGCGCTCGCCCTGCAGGAGGAGGGGGCCGAGATCCTGGACTTCGGCGCCGAATCGACCCGACCGGGCTCGGCTCCCGTGGACCCGAAAGAGGAGATACGGAGGCTTATTCCTACCCTCAAGGCGTTCCGTGCCCGGTCGGGTGCGGTGGTGTCGGTGGATACCAGGAAAGCCGAGGTGGCCAGGGCGGCCCTCGACGAGGGAGCGGACATCGTGAACGATATCGCCGCGCTCTCCGATCCCGGCATGGCCGCCCTCGTCGCCCGAACCGGCGCCGGCCTGGTGCTCATGCACATGCTGGGGGAGCCTTCGACCATGCAGGAGAGTCCTGTTTACGACGATTGCCCCGCCCAGGTCGCGGAATATCTTCGCGCCGTCGCCGCCAGAGCCCTGGCCGCGGGGGTTTCGAAAGATTCTATCATCCTGGACCCGGGAATAGGTTTTGGGAAAACGCTCGAACATAATCTCGATCTCTTGAAGAGGCTTTATCTCATTGTCGAATGCGGGTATCCTGTCCTCGTGGGCCTTTCGCGCAAGCGCTTTATCGGCCAGATCAGCGGAAAGCCCGTGGAGAAAAGACTTGCCGGCAGTCTAGGCGCGGCTTGCGCGGCTTGGCTCGGGGGCGCCGATATCATTCGTGTGCACGATGTGGCCCAGACAAAGGACGCGCTGGCGCTTTTTACGGCCTGCCTACCGGAGAAAACCCAGTCTGAACGGGCAGTGAGGGCTATTGATGAATTTTAGCGGCATAGCGGTATTCTTCACCACCTACATCAGGCCTGTGCTCGATGTGCTTCTTCTGGCCTATCTCATCTACAACACCTATCAAATCCTGGTGAAGACCAAGGCTGTCCAGCTGATCAAGGGCATCCTTCTTCTGGCCGGAATTTACGCCCTGGCCTTTTTCCTTCAGCTTTCCACCGTCACCTGGGTTCTCGGCATCGTCGCTCCCGGCTTGGTGATCGGTTTGGCCATAATATTCCAGCCCGAGCTGCGGAAAATCTTTATGCACCTCGGCCAGGGGCGGCTGTTCAGAAACAATCGCCAACCTAAGGCGAGCCAGATCGAGGCTTCCGTAACGGCCTGCGAAGTTTTATCCCACATGAAACGGGGGGCCTTGATCGTCTTCAGCCGCAATGTCGGCCTCAAAGAGATTATCGACAAGGGCATAAGGCTGGATGCCATTCTCTCTCCGAGCCTGCTGGTGAGCATCTTCGCCCACGACAACCCCCTGCACGATGGCGCCGCCGTGATTCAGGAAGGCAAGATCGCCGCAGCGGCCTGCTTTCTCCCCCTTTCGGATCAGCAGGACATAAAAAAGAGTTTCGGAAGCAGACATAGGGCCGCCCTGGGAATTACCGAAGAATCCGACGCTGTGGTAATCGTCGTTTCCGAAGAGACGGGAGCCCTGTCCCTCGCCTATGACTCCAAGCTCTATTACGGCTTGGACGGCGATCAGCTCAGGGCCAGGCTGGCCAGGCTGCTGGAAGGCCTGGCCGATGAGGCGGCGGAATCCCAGGAATCGGAAGAGGGTAAGCACTATGAAGCTTAAGCGAATGGCGAGGCTCCTCTTTTCGGACTGGCCGGCCAAGGTGCTCTCTCTCTCGATTGCCTTGCTGCTCACCCTCTTCTTCAACCTCACCAGACTCGAACAACGGACTATCAACATCCCTCTCACCGTATCCATCAACGATGTGCTGGCTCCCTCCAGTCAGTACCCTTCCATGGTCAAGGTCATTCTCAGGGGAGAGCGGGATATGATTTACAGTATTCGCGAAGATGAGATTTCGGCCTCCCTGGATCTTTCCGAATACAAGAACGAAGGGGTATATCGGGTGCCCATCCGGCTTCAGAAACGAGGCAATGCCCTTGTGGCCGATCCTCTCGAAATCCATCCCGAGCCTTCGGATATCGCCATCGGTCTGGAAAAGCGGATCGCCAAGAGCGTACCCGTGACGCCATCGTTCAAAGGATTTCTCGAGTCCGGCTTCGAGCTGGCCAACTTCGATATCCTTCCACCGGAGGTGACTATTTCGGGACCGGCGGGGCTGGTCAGCCGGGCGAGCGAAATATCGACGGACACCATAGAACTAAGTGGCAAAAAGGCGGATTTTACCGTCAACGTGCGTCTGTTGAAAAAAGATTCCCTTTTGGCGTTCGAGGGCAAGGATTCAGTGGTTTTTTCCGCCACCGTCCGCAAGTCGAGGGATATTAAGAATTTTGTCAATCTTCCCATCATAGTTCGAGGACTTGCGCCCGGCCTGGCCTTGGCCGAGATTCTTCCCACGGGAAACGTGCGCATGCATATAGCCGAGGAAGTGCTGAAGGATTTCAAGACCGACGAAATGCTTTCCGTGGATTTGAAGGACTATACCAAGGCGGGAACCTATACGGTGAATGTGGTTTTATCGGTTCCCGAAGAAGTCGTGGTGGAAACCTACGATCCGCAGACATTGACCATCAAGCTTCAGGCCGCGGCGCAGCCGGCCGAGCCCGGGGCGGAACTCTGACGAGGTTTTTGGCAGGCCCCGGACCCGGAAGGAGGCGACGGTTCTCCGTTGGGCGGTCCGGTTTTAATAAGGAAAAACAATGATTCGTGGAATAGGCATCGATATTGTCCATGTGGATAGGATACGGCACTGGTCATCGGTGCCAGGCCTCATAGAAAGGTTTTTCCATCCCGACGAGATCGAGGCGGTTTCTTTGAGGGGGGCCAGCCGGGATCTTTCGCTGGCGGCGCGGTTCGCGGCGAAGGAGGCCTTCGGGAAAGCCTGCGGCACCGGCCTGAGAAACATGAAGCTCAAGGATATTTACGTGAAAAACGAGCGTAACGGAAGGCCGGTCATTATTTTGGCGGGCACGGCGAAACAACGCTTTTCCGAGCTCGGCGGGGGAATCCTCCACTGCTCGCTCACCCATGAAGGGGATAACGCGGTCGCCATCGTGATCATCGAGGACGAAAGGATTTCATGAGCACGAAGGCCGTTCAGCTGGTGGTAGCCTACGACGGGACCGATTTCGGGGGTTGGCAGCGACAGAAAAACGCCCGTTCGGTACAGGAAGAATTGGAAAAGGCCCTTCAGACTATCCATGGGCATCCGGTCAAGCTGACCGGCGCGGGCCGCACCGACGCGGGGGTGCACGCCCTGGGCCAGGTGGCCGGGTTTTTCAGCGATATCCCCACGATACCGGTCGAACGATTCAAAGTCGCTCTCAACAGCCTATTGCCCAAGGACATCAGGGTGATGAGCGCGAGTCCGGCGCCCGGGGATTTCCACGCCCGGTTCGACGCCTCGTTGCGGCGTTATCGTTATTTCGTGCTTTGCGGGTCCCGGCAGGATCCCTTTAGAAATCGCTACGCCTGGTGCATATCCCGGCAGCCCGCCCTGGCTAAGCTCAATGCGATGGCGGAAGTGCTCGTGGGGGAGCACGATTTTTCCGCCTTCGCCTCCGCCGGCGATTCCAGCCTGAGCCGGTCCAGGTTCGTTCAGGAGTCGTATTTCTGGTATGAGGGCGAGAGCCTTGTCTATCAGGTGGCCGCAAACGCCTTCCTTTGGCGTATGGTCCGCTCCCTGGTGGGCACGATGCTGTTTTTCGAGGCCAAGACAAGTAGCCAGGCGGAGGCCTCCGACCTGATGCGTGGTATTCTCGAAGGGGGCGACAGGAAAAAAGCCGGTCCCACCGCTCCGCCGGAGGGGCTGTTTCTATGGAACGTGGAATATGGGGCCAGACTGCATGGTCATCGCCGGAGGAAGGGTCAGGAGCGGGGTGATACTATGGCGGCGGACGAGGTTTCCTGAACCTCGATTCTTCTCGCCTGAGGTTTTATTCCCTTTTCCGCCAGGGCCGAAAGCACCGCCGGTATTAGGCTGTTTTTGATGGCCCCGAGGTTTTCCTGTAAAAACCAGACCCCGACAAGAAGATTCGTTCCATCGGGGGTAATCGCGTCCAGAATCTGTATGGGCGCCGGATCCTTCAAGGCCAGCGGCTCTGCGTCCAGCACCCGCTGGATGCAGCTCATGGCGAGCCTGAGATCGGAATCGTTGGGGAGACTGAGCCAGAGGTCGAACCTCCGCTGGGGGAAATAGCTGATATTGATGATGTTGGTCTTGATCAGGGTTTCGTTGGGCACCCTGACCAGACGGCCGTCGAAAGTCTGGAGGCGGACGCACATGAGATCGACGGTCTTTACTACTCCCGTTATGCTGTCCACCTGGAGTATATCTCCTTCGGAAAAGAGCTTTTCCGAAAAAAGGAAAAGGCCGGAGATTATGTTGGCCACCGAGGTTTGAGCGGCGAAGCCTATGGCGATTCCCGCGATGCCCGCGGCGCCCAGCAGGGCCGAGACATCGAAGCCGGCTTTCTTGGTGGCCATGAGGACGACAAGGGTATATCCACCATACTTGATAAGCCTGTCCAGGGTGGAGGCGCTCCGCTTCGGCAGCACCTTTCTTGAAAATCTCCTGGTCATGATGAATACTATGCGTACCAAGGCGAGACCGAGAACCAGGATGAGGAAAACCGATATGGCGGTCTTTACCGAATCGGCGGAAACAATATCGTGAAACCAACCGGCTACCGAATCGAGGAGCTTCTGTCCTGTGCTCATAGCGCAACTATAGGATAAAAGACGGGGAGAACGGAATAGTGTCCAAAGGCAAAAAACGAAAAGGCTCTACGGCATCGGCCCCCGATCAAGAGAAACCCGGTTCGGCTTCCGAAAGGGAGGCCCGGAACGGTGCGCAGGCGAGGATCCGTACCTGGAATGGCCGCGTTGAGTCCGACAGCGGTTTGCGAGCGGATAAATATATCGCCGAAGTCGTGGGGATTTTGGGAAGATCCCAGCTCAAGGCCAGAAACGCCCTCCTCCTGGTCAACGGCAAGGCCGCCAAGTTTTCACGAAAACTCATCCGGGGCGAGGCGATAGAACTCACCTGGTCGGATGAACCTGAACGGGACTTGATAGCCGAGGAACTAAGGGTATCGCTGTTGTACGAGGACGAAAATGTTTTCGTCTTCGACAAGGCCCAAGGCATGGTTACCCATCCGGCGGCGGGCAACTGGCGGGGCACTTTGGCGAACGCCGCGCTCTGGCTGGACGCCCAGCGAAGGGGAGGGGGCGCCGCTCCCCGGGGAGGAATTGTCCACAGGCTGGATAAGGATACCTCGGGCGTCATAATCGTCGCCAGAAATACCGCGGCCCACGGGTTCCTGGCGGCTCAGTTCAAAAACCGCTCCGCCCGCAAAGAATATATAGCCTTGTTACAGGGGATACCCAGGGAGGAATCCGGGCGCATCGAAAATAATCTTGCCCGGGATAAGCGGGATAGAAAAAAATTCGCCCCCGCGGAATCCGGCGGAAAGCCGGCGGTGACGGACTACAGGCTGATCTCAAGGTGGGCCTTGAAACCTGGCTGCGAATATTCCCTCGTGGCCCTCTACCCCAGGACGGGAAGGACTCACCAGCTGAGGGTGCACATGGCAGGTCTGGGCTGTCCCATAGTGGGAGATCCCCTTTACGGGAAGAAGGACAGGTGCTTTCCAGAAGCGACGTTGATGCTCCACGCCCGGAGGCTCAAGATTCTGCTGCCAAGCCAGGGTGAGGCTTCCATTTTTCAAGCCCCCCTGCCGCAGCGTTTCGCGACCATGGTTGCTGCGCTCAAGTCCGGAGGCAGGTCCGAACTTCGCAAATCCTGACAGGCGGCGATTGGCGGAATAAAAAAGAGCCCCCCGGGCGGTCTGCGGGGGGCTCTTCAGGTCTGGTGGAGGTGAGGGCGTGCGCCCTCACCTCCACCAGACCTTTGTCTCACTACGCTATCGGTAACGATTAGTAGCGGCGGGGATGGAAAGATCCACCATCACGGCGGGGCTTGTCTTCAGCCTCGTTGACGCGGAGCTGCCTTCCCATGAATTCGAAACCGTTAAGGGCGTCGATCGCCTTCTGGGCCTCATCGTCGTTCGCCATCTCGACAAAGCCGAATCCCTTCGCCTTGCCGGTATAGCGGTCGATGATGATGTTGACAGAGGAGACCTCGCCATACTGGGCGAAAAGATCGCGAAGCTGATTCTCGGCGGTGCTGTAATTCATGTTGCCGACATAAACCTTCTTGGACATTCGGAAAAACCTCGATTGGGCCGTCATCGCAGGACGACAGCACGGATCCGTCCGCCTAGGGCGGACGTACGTCGCTCCCGGAGAAGCTTAAGCGTACAGCTTTACCGTCTTTAGGGCAGGATTACGAGGCTGGGTTAGCGATGCTGGGGTCTTTCCGAAGGAAGAAGCGAGTGGGGCGGGGGCTCTGGAGATTTCGACCGCCGAACCCCCAAAACCGTACACAAAGGAATGACGATGCATGAAAAGCCAGTTTCTACCTTAAAAACGGGGGCAGTATTCCTGAACCCTCCGAAAGTACAGGAAGCCGCATACACGGCCTCAATAGCGAGTATATGGGTATTCCTGGAGAGCCGTCAACTGCTTTTACGTTATTTTACCGTAATTTAATTCGCCTTGACAAAGAATTTCCCATCCGTATAATCGAAATAACGGCGAATATACATCGGAGGGACATATGGCACCCAGAGTTTGGATGATTGCCCTTCCCGTTGCCGGTTTGATTCTTGGATGGACGATCCGCTGGCTCTATGCCAGATTTCAACTCACTGCTGCAGAAAATGAAGCAGAACGTATACGACAGGACGCTAAAAAAGAGGCCGAGGCCGAGAAGAAGGCGATCCTTGTAGAGGCGAAAGATCAGCTCATTCGGGAACGCAACCAACAGGAACGGGAAATACGCGAACGGCGAATCGAAGCTCAAAAGCTCGAACGCCGGGTCATGCAAAAGGAAGAGAACCTCGATAACAAAATCGAGGCCTTGGAACGGCTGGAAGGCGCTTTAAAGGCGAAAGAAAAAAGTCTGCAGGACAGGGAAACCGACCTGCTGGGTCAGGAAGAGCGATATCGTCAGGAACTGGAGCGGATATCCGGCCTGAGCGCCGACGAGGCGAAGCGGCTTATCATCCAGACCCTGGAAAACGAGGCCAAGCACGACGCCCAGGTCCTGATCAACAAGATCGATCAGGAAGCCCAGCTGGCCGCCGAAAAACGCACCCGGGATATCCTGGTCGCGACCATGCAGCGCATCGCCACCGACGTGACCGCCGAAACGACGGTAACATCGGTCAGCCTGCCTTCGGACGAGATGAAGGGACGCATTATCGGCAGGGAGGGGCGGAATATCCGTACCCTGGAAACCCTTACCGGCGTCGATGTCATCATCGACGATACTCCCGAAGCCGTGGTCATATCCTGCTTCGATCCGGTACGCCGGGAAATCGCCCGCATTTCCCTGGAGCGTCTCATCACCGACGGACGGATTCACCCTGCCCGCATCGAGGAAATGGTCCAGAAGGTTACGAGGGAGATCTCCCAGAAAATCTACGACGAGGGCGAGAAGGTCGTCTTCGACCTGGGTTTGCACAACATGGCGCCGGAACTCATCCGCGCCTTGGGAAGGCTTTATTTCCGCACGAGTTACGGACAGAATGTCCTTTTTCACTCCAAGGAAGTCGCAGTCATCGCGGGCCTCCTGGCCGCCGAGATCGGGCTCAACCGGGAAATCGCCAAACGCGGCGCCCTCTTGCACGATATCGGCAAGGGCATGGAGACCGACGGGGACCAGAACCACGCCGAGAGCGGCATGGATTTCGTGCGCAAGATGGGCGAGGATCCGAGGGTGGTCAACGCCATCGGGGCCCACCACAACGATGTGGAGCCTTCCTGCCCCGAATCGGTGGTCGTGCAGATCGCCGACGCGATCTCGGCGGCCAGGCCCGGCGCCCGCCGCGAAACTTTGGACAACTACATCAAGCGCTTGGAGAATCTCGAGTCCATCGCCGAAAGCTTCTCGGGGGTCGACAAAGCCTTCGCCATCCAGGCCGGCCGCGAACTTCGCATTCTGGTCAACTATGAAAACGTGTCCGACGACCAGGCCAGGGAGCTGTGCAAGAGCATCGCCAAGAAGATCGAGACCGATCTGCGCTATCCCGGTCGCATCAAGGTCACCATCATCAGGGAGACCAGAATCGTCGAATACGCGCGCTAAGAGCGGGGGAGCCCAGGGTATTGAACGAACGCAAGGCCAGCCTGATCATGGTGGGCGATATCGTAGGTCCTCCGGGCTTGCGCGCCCTTTTCGCTCTTCTTCCTTCTTTCGCCAAAAAGCATTCCGCCGATCTGGTGGTCGCCAATGGGGAGAACGCCCAGAAGGGTTACGGAATAGGCAAGGAAGAACTGGACATCATGCTTT
Organism: Spirochaetales bacterium Spiro_12; assembly: GCA_001603165.1. Lineage (GTDB taxonomy): Bacteria > Spirochaetota > Spirochaetia > Treponematales > Rectinemataceae > UBA2256. The sequence goes on along the minus strand of LVBN01000109.1, from coordinate 7,709 downwards.
CGGCTGGTGTTTCGGCGATCACCACGGGTAACCATGTCTGGGAACGAAAGGATGCGATGGAACTCCTGGATGGGGAGCAGGCCTTGCTGAGGCCTGCCAACTATCCCGCCGGCCTTTCGGGCAAAGGGCTTCTCCACGTAAAAGGCTGGGCCTTCGAATGGGTGGTGATCAACCTGCAGGGAAGGGAAGGGCTCTATGCCATCGACTGTCCTTTCAGGACCGCCGACGAACTGGTCGCCAAGGCGAGACGTCAGCATCCCGGGGCCTTTGTCATAGTCGATTTTCACGCCGAATCCCCCGAGGAGAAGGAAGCCCTGGCCTGGCACCTGGACGGCAGGGCGAGCGTGGTCGCCGGCACCCATACCCATGTACCGACCGCCGACGAGCGGATTCTTCCAAAGGGAACGGGCTATATCACCGACCTGGGTATGACCGGACCGATTGACTCCATCATCGGCGTGAAGACGGAAATCTGCGTAAAACGCTCTTTGACCCAGATCCCTTACAAAATGGAGACTGCGGAAGGCGAAGCCTTCATGTCCGGGGCGCTCTTTCATATCGATCCTTCCACGATGGCCTGCGTAGGCATAGAGCGTTTCAACCTCCGCACAGATTGAACTAGGGGCAGGGTCCACCATATACTCCCCCCCATGCGACAGGCACAGCGAACCCTACAGGCTCCAGGCTCAGCGATTAAGACGTTTCTCGCCCAGCTCACTCCGGCTCTTTTCAAGACCCTTTCGGGGGGCTACGGAAAAAAAGATTTCCGCAAGGACCTGACCGCAGGTATAACCGTGGGCGTCGTCGCCCTGCCCCTGGCCATGGCTTTTGCCATAGGAGCCGGGGCGAGCCCCGCCCAAGGCCTGTACACGGCTATTATCGCCGGTTTTGTCATCGCGCTTTTCGGCGGCAGCTTCCACCAGGTCTCCGGGCCGACCGGTGCCTTCGTGGTGATCATCGCCGACATCATCGCCGTTCATGGCATGGCGGGACTCCAGCTGGCCACCCTCATAGCCGGTCTTTTGTTGATCTTCATGGCCGTTTCGGGCCTGGGCGGTATCATTAAGTTTATCCCCTATCCTGTGACGATAGGTTTCACCACCGGGATAGGCGTCACCATATTCGTAGGCCAGCTCAAGGATCTCTTCGGCATGGGCATTCCCCGGCCCGCTCCGGAGTTTTTCGACAAGATCGTCCAATACATCGAATACCTATCCAGCACAAACCTATTCGCCCTCGCGGCCGGCCTATCCACGATTGGCATCATCATTCTGGTGCGCAAATTCCTTCCCAAACTTCCCGCCGCCGTCAGCGCCGTCGCGATAGTCACCCTGGTATCATTCATATTAACGCTTCCCCTCGAGACGGTGGGCTCCAAGTTCGGAGCTCTGCCCAAGGGGTTCCCGGCGCCCCGGATGCCCTCGTTCAGCTTCGGCCAGCTTCGCCAGGTTTTTTCATCGGGTCTCACCATAGCCCTTTTGGCGGCCATCGAATCCCTTCTGTCCGCCGTCGTGGCCGACGGCATGACCGGAACCCGGCATTCCTCATCGGCGGAGCTCAACGCCCAGGGCCTGGGCAATGTGGCCAGCGCCCTTTTCGGCGGCATTCCCGCCACAGGAGCCATAGCCCGGACGGCCACGAACATCAAGGCCGGCGCCGCGAGTCCCGTCTCGGCCCTTATCCATTCCCTGATTCTTCTGCTTTTCGCGCTCTTTTTGGGCCCCCTCGTACAGGCTATCCCCCTGGCGACCTTGGCGGGAGTTCTCGTGGTGGTGGCGGTGGACATGAGCGAATTGCCGCGCTTCTTTTCGATGCGCAAAGCGCCCAAGAGCGATCTGGCGGTCATGATGGCCACCTTTGTGCTCACCGTTGTGGTGGACCTTACCGCCGCGGTCCAGGTGGGAGTCCTTTTGGCCGTTCTTCTCTTTGTCAAGCGGGCCAGGGATACCAGCGCCCTCGTACCCCAGGGCTCCGGAAAACGGCTTGTGGAGGACTACCTGGACAAACCCGGGGCGCCCTCGCCGGGGGATGGCCTGGATTCCGATTCCACCGCATCGCATACGATCCCCGAACACTGCGAGGTCTACGAAATCGACGGCCCCTTCTTCTTCGGGGTGGCCGACATGTTGCAGGACGTCCTCGGAGGCCTGGAAAAAGCTCCCAGGGTCTTTATTCTCAGAATGCGCCATGTTCCCGCCATAGACGCCACAGGCCTCAATGCCCTCAGGACCTTCGCCAAGCGTTGCAAGCACCACGGAACCGCCCTTATTTTGAGCGGCGTGAGGGAACAGCCGGCCCAGGCCATCGCCAAATACTCTCTCGCGCAGGAACTGGGCTCGGAGAATATCTGTTCCGATTTGGACGAAGCCCTCGCCCGCGCCCATGTCTTGCTCGAAAAGGTCTGATTGAAGCATTACCCGAATAGGCGAATGCCTTGACAAGGCCAGGCCCTTGGGGTTATAAATCCGCCTATCCAATGCGGCGATGGTGGAATTGGTAGACACGCTAGCTTGAGGTGCTAGTGCCGAGAGGCATGGAAGTTCAAGTCTTCTTCGCCGCAAAGCCTTATGTTATAAGGTATTGGACCTACCCGAAGACGGGCGGTATATCACCAAAACTGGAAAAGTAACACTGAAAAGTGACACTCTTCCTGAAAGATGAGGTGAATATGCGCCCGTCTCGTCGTTTATACAGCCTTTTCAAGCGAAAAAACTCTGACGGATCCCAGACTTGGTATGTGAGGTATTGGGATAACACTCTTCATCGGTACTCAATTACAAAGTCGACAGGTGTTAAAGTCGAAGGTAAAAGAGAACGTAAGACTGATGCCGATAAAGTCGCACGAGACCTACTTCCGACGATACGTTTCACACCCTCAGATGCAGATAGGTTATTCGTTGATTACTGTGAATCCTTTTGGACCCCTGATAGCCCCTATGTTCGAGAAAAAGCCTTACTCCAAAAAAGACCCTTATCATCGTATTATGTAAAAATGTCACATGACGATATCAAGCGGCATGTTCGTCCATATCCGGTCTTTACGGGGCTCATCCTTTGTGATTTGAAATCCGGAATGATTCGAGACTGGATGGTGTGGGCGGCGGGGAAAGGTGTTGGTCCCCGCCGGATTAATGCATGCCTCCAAGCAATGCGCGTGCCTTGGCGATACCTCATGGATAGGGAAGAGATAGATAGGGATCCTTTTCTAAGAATTAAGCCAGCTCATTTTGAAGTGAAAGAAAAGGGAGTTCTAACCCCTGCTGAAGTAATTAGACTAATCTCCGTAGAGACAGATGATCCTCGAGCCAAGCTTTCAATATTTTTAGGGGCGCTCTGCGGATTAAGACGGGGTGAAGTACGCGGGTTGCTTTGGGACGATGTAGACCAGATTGGACAAGTAATCCATGTCCGTCATAACTATATCGATGCAGATGGACTTAAATCACCTAAGAATGGCATTGCCAGGGATGTTCCAATGCCATCAATGGTCAAAGAAGCCTTCGATCAGGTGCGCGCAGTTTCACCATGGAGAAGTAAAAACGATTATGTGATATTCCACGTGGAGAAGAGAAATGTTCCGGTCGGAGAGACATTCTTACAAAATAGGCTTGAGTCAATGCTGGAGGGGATCGGAATTCCAAACAAAGTTCGAATCGAACGAAATATAACTTTCCATAGCCTCCGACACTCGTTTGTTACCTTGGGGCGTCTCTCGGGGCTTTCAGATTTTGTTATCCAAGCGTTAGCGGGGCATAAGAGCTCAGCAATGATGGAGCGATACAGCCATGCTGCCCAGGTGATCGATATGGAAGCTGCACGAGAAAGGCTCGAGACAGCTGTAAATGCATAATTCCTAGCTTTCTAATACCATATACGATGAGGCTTTATACTATACTGATAAATAAGAAAAAAGATCTTGACACTAACAAATGTATAGTATATTTTGAAATTGAAGATGCGAGATAGTGCATGTGAGTGCGTATAAATGTTGCCCTGTAGACCTTGGGAACTTTATATGTTCCATGCGCAGCATACGGCAGACGTTGTTCTGTGATTAGCAGCTACAGACCGGCACTACGGTAGAAATACCTTAGGACGATCGACCACCTGGCGAGCATCCATCCGAGTATTTCTCACTATAAACAGTGAGGAGTGATCGGAGTATACCGATGCCCGAAATTTCCAAACTATTCCTTTCTCGAAAAGAAGCACTCATCCAAATGGGTGTATCGCTACCTACACTCGAACGTCGAATCAAAGACGGAACAATTCCTCACATCAAGTTAGGTAGCAGAGTGCTAATTCCTGCAGCCGCACTCGATCGTATGGTTGAGTCGGCTATGTCCGAACGAGACGTGTAATATATGATCACGCCTACCGTATCCACGGACGCACTGTTAAATGTCCTCCGCCCCGAGTTAGAACGATTGTGCCGAAACGCCCCGCTATTTGGATCTATTTCTCTTCGGGCAGAAATTCACGATGGGGATGTTGGAAGAATTGCCGTAGGAATCGAAGCAAGCCGAAAAATATCATCACGCTCCACCAGGCAACAGAGTGATACTCACGGTTGCGTGGGAGGTGGAGAAGTATGAGGCAAGACAAAAGCGAAGGCAGCTCCATTCGCCAACGGCGCAAGCTGCCCTCAAGAATCAAAGATAAGATTCAGTATCAAGATGCTACCGGAGCGAATAAGCTACAAGGTCAAAATACAATTCCCAGGTGGGTCATCAAGAAATGCTCGAAAATTGTTACAGAATATCTCGCTATATATCCTTCAGCAACGAAGGAATCTGCCCTAGATGAACTCGTTTTCCGCTCAGTGTTAATTAGACGCTGCGAGCTACTGCTTTTCCCATCCTTTGCACAATTTGTCCCTGCGGAGTTCGCTAAGCTCATATCGGAAGGAATTTATAGCCCACTGCCTCCACTAGAAAAAGCGTTGCTCATCATTATAGAAGAAGACTCAATTAACGCAGTAGTAGCATTCTCGGATGGAAACAAACCTTTTTCTGCTCAGATAGTAGAGGAATATACCCAGCTTAAATGGGAAACTTTGGGCGGACTCATTGCGGCGGTGCAGCAATGAGAGACGCCCTACTACAACAGATAACCCAGGAATCTGAACTCGAGGAAAAGACTTGTAAAGCTCGAGAACTTTTCCCTTTCCAGCATGCTGGAACGCTCGAGCTGCGCGCTCCAGAATGGCTTGTCTCCGGAGTACTTGAAAAGTACTCCTTAGGGATTCTCTATGGGGACACTGGCGTCGGAAAGTCTTTTATTGCTATTGATCTTGCTGCATCGATCGCATCGGGACGTGAGTGGTTCGGAAAGGCTACCAGGCAAGGTATAGTTGTCTATCTGCTAGGTGAAGGCCAGGCGGGCATTGCCCGGCGTGTAAAAGCATGGACCATCGCCCGTGGGGTCTCTCTCGACAAGGCTCCTCTTTTCTTCTCACTCCATCCAGCAAATCTCACCGATTCGGACTCGATCGCAATCGTGTCGCTTGCAGTCCAATCACTCGCGGAGGAAGTAGGGGATCCTGTATTGTTTATTATCGATACATGGAGCCGGTCCCTCGTCGGCGGAGATGAGAATTCCACAGCTGACACAACCACGGCAATCGCGCTACTGGACCGCCTCAGGGCTCCGTACCACGCCGCAGCGCTAGTGATCCATCACACAGGCCATTCGGACAAGTCTCGGATCCGCGGAAGCATCGCCCTCAAGGCGAGTGCCGACTTCGAATACCGCATCGATCGAAGCGATGAAGGGATCCTTACCATGTCGTGCACAAAGAGTAAGGATACCGCCCCGATCGATCCTATCTCATTTACCCTTTCGGGCGTTGAACTGGGTATTGAAGATGAGGAAGGCAACCCTGTCACTTCGGCGGTACTCACTTCCTCTGCCCCGCCAGAAGGGTCGTCGGGGCGTCTTGGCCGCCGGCAAAGAGAGTTTCTCGAAATTCTTCGTACGATGATGGCAGAGTACCGAAAGAACATCCTTGCTTCTGGCAGAGATCCAAGTGAAGCCAGGGTGTTGGAAAAGGCATGGCGAGATCAATCAATAAAAGAATCCAAGGACCGACCTCGTTTTCATGAGGCCAAAAAAGCGCTAATCGCGTCCGGATCTGTGGTTCAGGATGGTGAGTATGTTTACCTTCCTTGACTCTTGTCTTACGTGTATTGCGGTGTTTGTACGGCTGTACGGTTGTACGGTTATATATAGATATAACCGTACAACCGTACAAAACGTTCACGTACCCCTAAACCGTACAAAACGTACGCTATTCGTACAATTCGTACAAAATCCGTACAAATCTCGTTTAAGAGCAATAACTCAGGTTCTTATCCAGAACTCACAAGGGGGACACTAAGAGAATTTTTGTAGGTAGGGGAGAACATAGGTATGTCGTCGGCTGCCATACTGGGCATTCTTACGGAAGGGGGGGATATCGAATCTCTAGGGCTTCCAGACGTAAACCGCAGCGTTTCCCCGAACTTCCTCTCTGGCAAAATCCAACCCAAGGGGGTAAGCAATGGGCAGGCCGCGGATCCCGACTGCACTGAAGGTCGCGAATGGTACTTTTCGAGCGGATAGAGCGCCTAGAAACGAGCCGAATCCTAAGAAGTTCGAGACAATCCCAAGCCCTCCTGGACATTTAAATAAATGGGCGAAGATGATGTGGAGGATAGTTGCGAAATATCTTCTTAAACATGGAATGTTAACTATTCTAGATTTGTATTCTCTTGAGGTTCTTTGTGAACAATATGGAATTTATCGTGAACTGAAGGATGCAATGACCCATAGAGAGCAACCAGGAGGAAAACGTATCAAGATCTCACTATCTCAATATCTTAAAGGTAAAAACTCCCAAACGATGCTGGAGTATACGTCTATGAGGGGAGCATTCGAGAGGTATACGGTTCTTCTCCGAGAGTTCGGGCTATCACCAGTATCACGAGGACGATTAAAAACAATGGGGCTGTACTAGGTAAAGTCAAATATTATACTCAAGAAGTGATCATAAGTCATTGTAGGTTAACGAAAAATATTCAGACAAGACTTCTGGAATTCTTTGTCCTTGAAGTAACAGCCAGATCTGCAGCAAATATGCTAGGAATACACCCTAATTCTGCTGTACTTTTTTATCGGAAAATTCGTCAAGTTATATCTTTTCATTTAACCAAGGAAGCAGTTGAAGTATTCCACGGTGAAGTAGAAATCGATGGGAGTTGTAGTAGAGAATACCAAGACGAATACCCTAATGAACGAAATAGCCCTTACAATCAAGCCAGATAGTGTTGTCTATTCAGATGCTTATCATAGTTACGATGCATTGGACGTTAGTGAATTCCATCATCATCGAATAAACCATTCTGAAGTTTTCGTTTATGAAAAGAACCACATCAATGGAATTGAAAACTTCTGAAACCAGGCCAAGCGAGTCTTGAGAAAGTACAGTGAAATCGACAAGAAGTATTTTCATTTATTACGGAAAGAATGTGAGTTCCGTTTTAACTACGGGACGCCAAAGGACCAACTTGAAATTCTTAGAAAGTGGTACGGAATCTAGATTTTATCTTGTACAACCCCCATTTTATAATCATCATAGGTTTCACCAGAATCTGGAGTATGAAACGCCTGACCAGCGATATCGTTCGTTCTTTCGTTAGGAGAAGGCAGCGTGAAGTACTGATCTGCCC
>LVBN01000108.1 GCA_001603165.1 Spirochaetales bacterium Spiro_12 | reverse complement strand
TCGTTTTAGTTATGATTAAGTTCCCCTGTTTCGTCTCGATTACTTTTGATGCAGCGCGCTCCCTTGACCGGGCGTAAACCGGCCGCTACAGTGAGCCAAAAGGAGGGCGCATGGACGGCAAGGAGATAGTCAGATTGACTTCCCTTTGTTCCGCGGCGGGGTGAGCGGCCAAGATGGGCCCTGAGGCCCTGGCGCAGGTTCTGCGTCCCTTGGCCGGTATGGTGCCGCCCGAGCGCAGGGCCGATCTTCTGGTCGGCCTGGCCGAAGGCGACGATGCCGCCGTATATAAACTCAACGACTCCACAGCGTTGGTCTTTACCGCGGACTTCTTCCCTCCGGTGGTGGATGATCCTTTTACCTTCGGGGAAATCGCCGCGGCTAATGCCCTTTCGGATATCTATGCCAGCGGGGCCGAGCCCGTGCTCGCCCTTAATTTGGCCGCTTTCCCCGCCGACATGAATGGCGAGCTGATATCCATGGTGTTCCAGGGAGGAGCCTCCAAGGCTGGACAGGCCGGCTGCGCCGTGGCCGGCGGCCACACCATTACGGATAAGGAGCCCAAATATGGTTTGGCGGCCATAGGATTCGCTCATCCCGGGAAATTGTTGTTGAAAAAAGGCGCCCGGCCGGGCGATGTCCTTATCCTCACCAAACCCCTGGGCACCGGAGTCATCACCACAGCCTCAAAAGCCCAGGATGTCGAGCCCTCCTGGATCGGGGCGGCGATTAGGTCTATGAAGGCGCTTAACCGGGACGCCCTGCGGGCATTTCTCGCGGGGCAGGCCCGGGCGGCGACGGATGTGACCGGTTTTTCTCTCCTCGGTCATGGATTGGAAATGGCGGGAAAAAGCGGAGTGGATTTTTCGATCGACGCGAAAGCGATACCATTCATCCCTGGAGCCAGGGAGTGCGTGGAGCGAAAAAGAATCCCAGGCGGTACCGCCCGAAATCGGAAAGCCTTTCTGGATAAAGTGGAATTCCCGGATCACGCGTCCGAACAATCCCTGGAGTGGCTTCGCGCATTGTTGTTTTCCCCGGAAACCTCGGGCGGCCTTTTGGGGGCCATCCCGCCGGAAAACGCGGAATCCTGTCTGGCCTCCTTGCTGGCCGCCGGCGTCGATGCCGCCATTATCGGCTATTGCGAGCCCCGCAGCGCGGGGGAATCCATAATTCGGCTGCGGTACTGATCCGGGAAAGCATAAAAAAAGCCGCCCATTCGCGGGGGCGGCTTCGAAAATCCCACATGGTTCCCGGGAGCGGCCTTATCTCCACACCAGGGGCTGGTACTTCACCGAGGGATCGGCGGTGATTTCCTGGGAAGAACCATCGTAGCTACGTACGTTCGCCCATCCCATGTATTCCTTCATGATCCACCACCAGGAGGTGCAGAGCACGCCGGAATCGCAATAAACAATTGTTTCCGCGGCGGGATCGAGCCCCAGGGCGGCCACATACTTCGACAGCTCGTCCTTCGATTTGACAAGGCCCTCCGCGTTGGTGATCCAGGAGAAGGGAAGGGAATAGGCTCCGGGGAGGTGTCCTGCCTGTGCCACGAAGGACTGCTTCGCCAATCCGAAGTAAGTGTCGTAGGCCCGGGCGTCGATCACCTGTCCCTTGGCGGCCAGCACATCGGCTTTAAGAGCGAGATACTTAGCCCTGGGCATGGCGGAAAATTTTGTTTTGGCTTTCTTGACCACCTCGGTCGTGATGGGTTTGGCAGCCTTTACCCACGCGGCCTGGCCGCCGGAAAGAACGGCCACATTGTCCAACCCCGCATAGGCGAGGGTCCAGGCGACACGGGTAGCCCAGGAAAACCTGGAGCCGTCGGTCTCGACCACCACCACCAGAGAATCCGCGCCGATACCGGCGTCGGCCAGAGCGTCGGAGAGATCGTCCATGAAAGGCAGCTCGTTGGACAGTCCCTTGGCGGGCACATAGAAGACCGATCCCAAAAGCGAAATCGCGCCGGGGATATGGCCAGTCTTGTAGTCCTCCACTTTACGCACGTCGACCACGGCGAGCCTGGGATTGGAGAGGTTGGCCTCGAGCCAATCCGCGGTGACAATAGCGTCGATTTCACGGGCGAACAGAGGGCTTACAAGAGCGATCATAAGCAGAATGAGAATTCCTTTTTTCATACCATCTCCTTTTTATTCCCGGTTCCGTATCCGGGATATTGTGCGTTACCGGATCAATTCAAGGTTCTTGGTCGATCCGTCCTTGGGAAGCTTCGACTCTTCCAGGAAGTATAGACTCTCGCCGTGGCAGGTGTTGCAGTCCCTGGTCCTATCCGTTCGTTTTTGAATATTGTGGGGTATGGAATCCCAGTAATTCGGCAAAGCGTCGAAATTATCCTGCCGTATTCCGGCTTTCTCGAAGGTCGTCCTCACAGTGGGAATGAGTCGCAATGTCGTGAGCTGACCGGGTTTGCGGGGATTGTCTCCCAATACGATGGCGGGGCTCGATGTGGCGCCTTCGCCAAGGTGGCAGGAAGAGCACTGCCTGTACCCCGTCGCGGTATGGCAAGCGCTGCAGGAAACGGCCTCTTCGTGTATCGCATGGGCTTCTTCAGCTTCCTGCGTGGCTGAAAGGCTCTTTTCATGGCATTCCAGGCAGGAAGGCTTGTTCTCCACGTCTCGACGGCCATCGTAGGCGACGCCGTCGCCATGCATTTGTTCCGCGGAGTGGCAGTCCAGGCAGCTCATGCCGTTGCGATAGTGCACATCGGGGCGCCCGCCATAGTCGCCGGTAAATTCAGGATAGACCCGGCCTCCGTGGCAGAGGGCGCAGGACTTGGATTCGTCTTTGCGCACGAATTTATGCCCGTCCATGAGGCCGGTATTGACGCCGGACACGACAGGGCTCTGGACGTGACAGTCGCCGCAGGAAGCGTGGCAACTTCGGCATGATTGCTCGAAAACCGTTTCGTCGAATACTGTTTTTTCTTCCTGGGAGAAGCGGGGAGAAACGCCGTTTTTAAATCCGGCGGTCGTATAATGGAGGGAGAGCTTATAGGTCGCGGCGATGCCTTCATGGCAGACGCCGCAGGTGTCCAGATTGTCCGATGGTCGCTTGACCATGCCCTTATGGGCTTCCGCTTTTGTGACGCCGTCGGCGTCGCCCTCATGGCAGAAGGAACATCCGTACTCGAAGTGGGGGTCGGTCTCGATTGTTTCCTTATCGACGACATACCCCATGTGGTAATCCGCCCGGACCGGGGGAGGTGCGCCCGCTCACCCCTCTCCTTCGCCGGAACTCGCCACGGGAGGCGGAACCAGGGTCTTCATGATATCGGCGTTGCCGTGGCAGTCGATGCAGCTCGACTCGCCGGCTATTGCGGGGACCGCACCGAACAAGGCCAGCAGGGCGAGCGCCGACAGGAGTTTTATTTTCATCCGCGTATATCTCCTCATTATAAAGCTGTGCAGCGCGATGCCGCTCTTCCGCCAACGGCGTACTGGAGACTTTTGTATTATAAAACAACTTTTGTGAGGTGTAAAGGGTGGGTATATATAAAAAAAGCGTTATTTATCTTGCCGGCTTGATGAACTTGACAAGGACCGAAACCGCTGGATAGGCTCGGTTATCGTCTTGCCTATGGTATGGCGAACGGGATATTGAAGAGTCAGGCTCGAAGGAACACAGGGTGCGCGAATTTTGGAAAAAACTTAAATCGATCAAGCTCGCCATAGCGCTTATTGTCATTCTCGCCACGGGTAGCCTTCTGGCAACGCTCATTCCCCAGGGAAAGGCTTCGGAAGAATATTTCAAGCTCTATCCTAAGTTTGTCGCCGAGCTGGTCGTGCAAACAGGGTTGAACAGATTTTTTTCCTCCATCCTTTTCCTCGTTCCCGCGCTGTTGTTTTTCATCAATCTTGGCGCTTGCGCCCTGGATCGTCTTGTCCGGGAGCTGCGCAAGAAAAACAAGCGCCGGCATGGTCCCGATGTTCTCCACGTCGGTCTTTTGCTGCTTATCGTAGGCGGCATCGTTTCGTTTTCCGGCCGGCAAGAAGGCATGGTTCGCCTTGCCGCCGGGGAATCGGTGGCTTTGCCCAATGGGGAAATCCTTCACTTGATCAAGTTCAGCGATGAGCGATACGAGGACGGACGGCCAAAAGATTGGACCAGCCTGGTAAATCTTGAGAAAGACGGGACCCTGTTGAAGGAAAATGTGGAAATCCGGGTCAATAAGCCGCTGAGAATCGGAGCCATTACCATATATCAGAATTCGTATTCCGCGGCCTTGGCCGTCGCGGTGAGCGCTCCCGACGGCTCGGTCACCACCCTGGCCAGGGGGGAAAGTTTTGAAGCCGAGGGCGTTCGCATCTTTTTCATGACAACGGAGAAGAAGCCCGGCGTCGAAACCGGGGAGACTCAGGCGGTTTTAAGGGTCCAAGGCGGAGGCCTGGACGGGGCGGTAAGGGTGGACTCGCAGGGAATTTTGGTTGGGCGGTACGCTGTCGCGACGACCCAGGTTCTATCCACGGGGCTTCAGGCGGTGAGCGACCCCGGCTATCCTTTCGTCCTGGTTTCGCTCATTCTCATCGGCCTGGGGACGGCGCTTACCTTCGCCCAGAAGCTTAACGATACTCTCAAGGAAGAAAAAGCATGATCGCGACCATAGGGTTCATTTTGGTAATCGCCGCCGCGGCGGCACAGGTGGTTTCGCTGTTCCGCAAAGGCGACAAAAAAGAAAGCCTAAGCCCCTGGCTCATGGCCGCCGCCGCGGCGGCTTTCCTGGGCGTCATGCTGAGCCGAAGCGTGAAAATCGGCTTTATCGCTCTGACGAGCACCTACGAGTCCCTGCTTTTTTATTCGGCGTTTATAATGATTCTCGATATCGTCTATCGTTTTCAGAAAAAAATCCATTATTCCAGAATCATCGGTTTCGGGGCGACCATCGCTGCTTTGGTCCTGGCGGCCATCGCGTCCTCGCCCCTCCTGCCCAAGGAAGCCCTGCCGCCTATCCCCGCCCTGCGCTCCCTGTGGCTGGTAATTCACGTGGCGCTCTCGTTTGTGGGCGAGGCTTTTTTTGTCATTTCATTCGTGGCATCCCTGGCCTTTCTTTTTACCAAGGACGAAAAGAAAAAGATCAATTTCGATCGGATCACTTACACCGCCGTGGCGGTAGGATATCCGATTTTCACCGCCGGGGCTCTCATTTTCGGCGCCATCTGGGCCGAACAGGCCTGGGGCCGCTGGTGGAGCTGGGACCCCAAGGAAACCTGGGCCTTCATAACCTGGCTGGTCTATACGCTCTATCTCCATGTGCGCCTGATCATGAAAAAGAAAAACGCCGCCCCCTCGTGGATCGCCGTCGTGGGCTTTCTCTGCACGGTATTCACCTTCTTCGGTGTCAATTACCTTCTGCCGGGGTTGCACAGTTACGGTTGATACGCCGCGCGATTGCCTTGCCGGCGGGTCGAAGTCTATTCTTTCGGCACGATCCGTATGTGGACTTCCCGCAACTGCTTTTCGTCCACCTCGTTGGGGCTCTGATCCATGGGACTCACCGCGAAACTGTTCTTGGGGAAGGCGATGACCTCCTTGATGGAAGTTTCGCCCGCCATGAGCATGACCAGGCGGTCGAAGCCCGGGGCTATGCCGCCGTGGGGCGGGGGACCATATTTGAAGGCCTCCACCAGAAAGCCGAACTTGCGCTGGGCTTCTTCTTCCGAAAAACCGACGATCTTGAAGATCCTGCGCTGAAGCTCCGGATCGTGGATTCGTATCGAGCCCGAAGCTATCTCGTAGCCGTTGAGCACCAGGTCGTAGAGATCGCCCTTGACCGATCCCGGATCGGATTCCAGGGTGGCGTGGTACTTTTCCTGGGGCATGGTGAACATATGATGGGCGGCTTCCCAGCGGCCTTCTTCTTCGTTGTATTCGAACATGGGAAAGTCCACGATCCAGGCGAACTTGAACTCGTTGGGGTTCAACAGGCCGAGATCGCGCCCGAGCTTGCTTCTCACCGCTCCAAGGGA
>LVBN01000107.1 GCA_001603165.1 Spirochaetales bacterium Spiro_12 | reverse complement strand
GCCTTTCCCCTTGACAAATCGAAGGCCTTTAGGCTATTTTTCCCCTTGTTGAAGCCTTAGGATAGGGGGTTTTTGTGGCCCCTTGCCGTAAGCCGAAAACATTCCCCTGTAGCTCAGCTGGCAGAGCAAGTGGCTGTTAACCACTGGGTCCGGTGTTCGAACCACCGCGGGGGAGCAAAACAAGCCTTTTACGGTAAGGAAAGAGCCCCGGCGGACGCCGGGGCTCTTTCCTTACCGCTTTCACCGTGGATTTCCAGGCGGCGATATTTTACCGGAACCTCGGATCGAAATGGTCGGGGAATTCGGGGTCGGCGTCGGTGCTGAGGTCGCCGGGCCCGGCAAGGATCGCTTCGATGTAAGGAAGGCCAGTAAAAAGACCGGCCCAGCTCGAGCCTGAGATCATCTTAAGGGGGCCGACGCCCCTTTGCCTGAGCCTGCGATCCACCTCGCCGGATTCCAGGACTGAGGCATCCTGCCCGGGCGAGGACAGGGCGAAGGACCAGAGGGTTCCGTACATGCGCACATAGGCGTAGGCTCCTCGTACGACGGGGAAGACCTCGGCGAGGGTCCGCCTGATCCGCCCGAAGGCCAGGGGCCTTGTCTCCGGGGATTCGCTGTGCATGACAAAGAAGGAATTTTCGCCGCGCAGGAGCCTTCGCACGGCCTGGAAGAATTCTTTTGTGTACAGGAGAAGGGAAGGACCGGCCGGATCGGTCATATCCATGATCACGATATCGTAACCGGCAGGGGCGGCGGTTTCGACAAAGGCCCTTCCATCCATGAAGCTGAGCCTCACCCGGGGATCGTCGAAGGATTCGCCTCCCAGGGAGCTCAGGTACCGGCGGGAAAAATCGACCACCTCCTTGTCTATCTCCACGAAGTCCACTTCCTGGACGCAGTTGTGCTTGAGCACCTCGCGCAGAAGACCACCGTCTCCCCCTCCGACGAGGAGGACGCGCCGCGGTTCCGGATGGGCCAGGAGCGCGAGGTGGGCCATGGGCTCGTGGTACTGGAATTCGCAGCTCTCCATGACCTGGGTGGCCCCGTCCAGCAGAAGACTGGTACCGAACGCTTCGGTCCTGACTAGCTCGATGTCCTGATACTCCGTTTTTCCCCTGTAAAGGGTTTCCTCCGCCTGGTAGAACCAGCCCCAGCCGGGGGCCAGGCGCTCGCGGATTTCCCTCTTTTCGGCGCTCCCGGACTTTGAAGGGTCTAGAAGTTTTCGCATTCGAAGATTTCCTGCATTTCGCTGCGCAGAAGTTCCTTTATCCTCTTACGCTCCTCGGGCTCCAGCTCCTCCTCGTCGGGACCGAAGAGATAATCCTTGAGGCGGATGTTTTTCTTTCGCATTTTGGTGAGAAAGATATTGTCCGAAAGAATGTTGATATCGTAGACCAGGTAATCGGAGAGAACTCCTTCGTCGATGAAATCCTGGATGGAGTTGATGTCGTGATCGATGAAGACCTTCTTGCCCCTGGTATCCCTGGTGAAGCCCCGGACCCTGTAGTCGATGAGCACCACATCGGAATCGAAGCTGTCGATAAGTTGGGGCAGGGCTCGCAAGGGACTGATGGTGCCGCAGGTGGAGACGTCGATATCGACCCGGAAGGTCGCCAAACCTGTGGCTGTATCGAACTCGGGGTAGGTATGGGCGGTAATGTGGCTTTTGTCCAGGTGCCCGACAATGGAACTCTCCCCCCGGCCGCCCTGCTTTATGGTATCCAGAATAGTTTTGTCCTCGTTCAGCAGCGCGACGACACTGGCGCCCCGGGGATCGTAGTCCTGGGTGGTTATGTTGACAAGCTTCGCGTCTATGATTCTCGTCACTTCCTCGATTATTCCACCCAGGCGGTCCGAATCGTATTCCTCGTCGATGTATTCGAGATATTCGAGCTGGGATTCGGGCGTTCGCGCGTAGCAGATATCGTATATGTTGAAGCTCAAGGACTTTGTCAGATTGTTGAACCCTTCCAGGCGCACCTTGCGCCCCCGTACGTGCTTGACCAATTCGGCCTCCACCTCCCGGCAATGTTCTGATCGTCGAGAAATATTACCCCTATTCATCCTTAAGGTAAATTGGTGGTCACGGATGAAATTGCCCACGATCTGATGTATAAGATATGGATAAGGAGTCTTTCGTGCCGCGAGTTCGTCAACGAATCCTCATCGCCATGCTGCTGGTGGTTCTTGTCCCTTCGCTGTTCGCCCAGCCCCTCTCCCCGGCCGAGGTGAACCCGATGGACCGGGTGTTTCTCTATCCCTATTCCAGGGGACTGGATATAGCCTCGGATATTACCCAGTACGCGGCCTTCGCCAGTCCCGCGGTCTTTCTTTTTGTCGTGCCCGAGTCCGACTATATGGAAACCGCCCTTATGTACGCAGGCTCCAGCCTCCTGGCCTTCGGCGCGGGCAGTCTCATCAAGGCCCTGGTGCCCAGGGACAGGCCCTATATGTACTTCGACAATCCTCCCGCCCAGGCGGCGGTGGAGGGGGACGAATCCTTTCCTTCCCGGCACTCCTGCATAGCCTTTTCGGCCGCCGCCTTCGGCTCGACCCTCTTCGCCCTGCGCTATCCAAATTCGCCTTACAGGCTCCCCGTGACAATAACCTCCTATGCGCTGGCCCTGGCCACCGCCGCCCTCAGGGTAGGTTCGGGCAATCATTTTTTGAGCGATGTAGTCGCCGGCGCCCTGATCGGCACTGTTTCGGGGATCGTCATCCCCCTGATCTTCGCCCGGGAGAAATAGGGTAGAGGAGGGCCGCCTGGAGCCCTGCGGGCTGTTTGAGCCCCGGCCGTTTCCGACAGTCTTTTTATTAGTGTAGAATAAGGCCACTACAGCGGGGCCGAAGGGCTCCAGGGAGGACCTATGATCGAAAAGACCTACGCCTTCACCAAGACCGATGGCCAGACGGTGGAAAAAATCGTGGACGACGAGAGGGTGAATATAAACCATATCGTCGTGGAGCCGGGAAAATCGGTGATGACCCACGTATCCAATTCCTATGTGCATCAGATCGTAGTCAGGGGAACGTTGAGCCTTTCCCTGGAAGATGGAGCCTTCAACCACCACCCGGCGGGCAGCATCATCGCCGTTCCTTTCAATCAAAAGATGTCCATACAGAATCGGGGCCCCGAAACCCTGGAGTTCTTCGTCGTCAAGGCGCCTAATCCCAGGGATATGCCGCCGGTCAAGAACATCGATTGAAAATCGGGGAATAGCCAAGCGGGAATAGCCGAGGGTCAGGCGTTTTTGGGCGGCTCGACCGGGTTTTTAGGTAAGAGCTGGGCTAAAAGGCTGTCGTAGATCGGCCTGGTGCCCAATAGTTCGGCTACGGTGGTGGCGATTATGGAAACGAAGATAAAGGCCGGAAAATGGGCGAAGGAGCCCGCCATCTCGGTGATGAGCACCGCGCCGGTGATGGGGGCCCGAACGATTGCCACGAAAAAGCCGGTCATGCCCAAGAGGATAAAGTTGATGAGATAGGGCTGGACATCGAAGAACCCAGGCAAAATCCCATGAATAAGGGCTCCGATCAATGCTCCCAGGGAGAGCATTGGAAGGAAAATTCCTCCGGGGGCGCCGGAAGCGTAGGAAAAGAGGGTAAAGACGAGCTTTCCGGCCAGCAGGAGGGCTATCGTGTTCCAGGCGCTGTTACCCTGGGCGATAAGGCCCACCAGTTCCCCGCCCCCGCCCGTGACAGGTGCCGCCACCAGGCTCACCACGGCCGCGACAACGAAGGCGAATATGATCCTGGCGCCCTCCCTGGGAACAACCTTCGCGTAGGCCTTTTGAAAACCTAAAAGCCCGACGTTGAAAAGACTCCCCAGAAGTCCGGTGGCGATTCCAATGCCAAGGACACAGGTGAAATAGTGGCCGAGGGGCAGGGTCCGATCGATGCCGAGGGAGAAAATCACGGCGTTGCCCGTTGCCGCCCACATGACCGCGTTCGCCGTGAAGGATGCGATAAGGGCGCTGGTGAGAAGCACCGGGGAGATGTTCCTGTGCAATTCCTCCACGCAGAAGAGCACCCCGGCCAAGGGCGCGTTGAAGGCGGCGGAAATACCCGCCGCGGCTCCGGCGGTGGCAAGGAAATGCCGCAATTCCCCCTTGCCTAATTTTTGATCCACCGCGCTTCCTGCGAGGGCGCCTAACTGGATCGAAGGGCCTTCGCGGCCCAGGGAGAGCCCCGCCCCCAAGGCGAGGACTCCTCCCAAAAATTTATACGGCAACTCCCGCTTCCAATCGAAGGTCAGCCGCTGCTGTAAGAAGGCCTTTACCTGAGGTATGCCCGAGCCCTTGATGAGAGGGGACCTTCT
The DNA here is from genome assembly GCA_001603165.1 of Spirochaetales bacterium Spiro_12. Classification (GTDB taxonomy): domain Bacteria; phylum Spirochaetota; class Spirochaetia; order Treponematales; family Rectinemataceae; genus UBA2256. The sequence goes on along the minus strand of LVBN01000107.1, from coordinate 742 downwards.
GACCAGGAGGCTCACTGTCCATCCCGCGACGATACAGGCGCCCAGCCAAAACAGGAGAATGGGGGGGGACAGGGACTGGCTCGAGAGCCGGGCAGCCCGCAGATGCTCGATCCATCCGATGATATTCCTGTAGCCCACCACCACGGCGCCGCTGGCGAGACCTGTAAGCAGACTGTAGGCGTAAATTTTGAGTTTAGCCCTGTCGAAACGAAGCGGAGGGAGCTGTTTTGAGGTAGGGAAGCTTTTCTGTCTCATTCAATCATCGCTACGAAGACATCCACAAGATGGGGGTCGAACTGGATGCCACGCTGCTCCTTAAGATAGGCTATTGCCCTCTCCCTAGTCCAGGCCCTCCGATACGGTCGGTCGCTGGTCAGGGCGTCGAACACGTCGATGATGGAGAAAAGCCTGGCGGCCAGCGGGATTTCCTCTCCCCTCTTGCCGAAAGGATATCCAGAACCGTCGTATTTTTCGTGATGATAAAGGGGAATATCCAGGCTGTCCTTTAGGGAAGGAATTTTGGAAAGCATCTCCAGGGATTTTTTGGGATGTTCCTTCATCAGCGCCCAGCGGCATTACGATAAAACCTAGAAAGGCCTGTAGCTGATGCCCCGATCGAAGGTATCCACGTTTTCCCTGTTCTTCCACCAGCGGACGGCCAGGAGGGTGAGGGGAAAGAGGAGCAGTTCATAGAGCGAGGCTAATATCCCTTCGGAGAGGATATTGCGTCGAATATCCTCCA
>LVBN01000106.1 GCA_001603165.1 Spirochaetales bacterium Spiro_12 | reverse complement strand
AGGTTCGTTCGAGCCTTGCGGGAATCTTCATATAGTGCGGGTGTCGCAGGAGATTCCCTATGAAAGTGCACAAATTCGGTGGTTCGGCCTTAAACGGAATCGAATCGTTCGAGCAGATGGCGAGAATTCTCAAAGGCCGTACCGAAGATCTGGTCGTAGTTTCGGCTTTTTGGGGGGTGACGGACGAATTGCTGAACGCCGCCCACCTCGCCGCATCCAGGGGCGACTATACGAGAGTCCTGGAAGGCCTGCTCAATCGCCATCTCGTCATTGCCGAACACTTTCTCCAGGGCCGGGAACTCGATGCCACAGCCTCGGCATTGCGTGCTGAGCTGTCAAGGCTCGGCGAATTGCTGGGCGGTGTGGCGGTGCTCCAGGATCTGTCCCGAAGGAGCCTCGATCAGATACTGAGCTGCGGGGAGCTGCTTTCCGCCCCCCTGGTGACCAGGTTTTTGAATTCCAGGGGTATCGAAGCCCAGCATGTGGATGCCAGGGCGCTGGTGGTCACCGACGATTCTTTCGGGGCCGCTCGCTGCGACGAACCGGCCACCCACGCCCGGGCGAGGGCGGCCCTGGCTGTCGTCAAGGGAATCATCGTCACCGAAGGTTTCATCGGCTCGACTCCATCGGGCATAACCACAACCCTTGGCAGGGGAGGATCGGATCTCAGCGCGATTCTGCTCGGCGCCTCCCTGGGTGTCGACGAGATATGTCTGTGGTCGAATCGGGAGGGACTCTTGACCGCCGATCCGGAATTCGTGGCGGACGCTTTTCCCATTGCCGAGATTTCTTATCAGGAAGCCCTGGAACTCACCCATTTCGGAGCGAAGATAATCGAGCCGACGGCGCTTTTGCCCGCGGTGAACGCGAATATTCCCGTACGATTGGCGAACGCGATGAGGCCGGAAGCCGGAGGAACCCGTATCGCGGCCACTCCCGCGCCCAGCGAATATCCGGTACGGGGTCTGGCATCGATACCGGAGGTTTGCCTGCTCAGTCTGCATGGCTTGGGCATGCAGGGCGTGACCGGAACCGCCGAGCGCATGTTCGGAGCCCTGGCGAGAAATAGAATTAACGTGATTCTCATCACCCAGGCTTCAAGCGAATTATCCATCTGCTGCGCGATAAAGCCCGACGACGCGTTGGCGGGGGCGAAGGCGCTCAAGGAAGAATTCTCCGCGGAAATAAGTTCGGGACTGATAGCCCAGCCTGCCATAGAGCATAATCTGTCGGTCATCGCCGTTGTGGGCGAGCAGATGAAGCGAAGGACCGGAATCGCCGGCAGGGTTTTTTCCGCCCTTGGGCGCAACGGCGTCAATGTCGTCGCCATCGCCCAGGGCTCTTCGGAATTGAATATTTCCATCGTCACCAGGAGCGCCGGAAGAAAGAAAGCGCTCAACGTAATCCACGATGCTTTCTTCCTGGCGGGAATAAGAACGGTGAACCTCTTCGTCACCGGCACGGGGCTCATAGGCGGAACTCTCTTGGCCCAGATCGAAGCCCAGAAGCTCAAGCTCCTCAAGGAACACTCCGTAAGGATTAACCTGGTGGGGCTGTCAAATTCGCGGCACATGCTGATCGATCCGCGGGGCATACCGGTCGATCGGTGGAAGGAGCTGCTTTCCCAGGGGGAAGAAGCGGATCTGGCTTCGTTCGTGGGCACAATGAAATCGCTCAACCTTCCTTCCGCGTGTTTCTGCGATTGTACCGCCAGCGATGCGCCATGCGATTTCTACGAGGGCATCATGAAGGCTTCGATTTCGGTGGTGACGCCCAACAAGCGGGCTAACGCGGGCGATTTCGGCCGCTACAAGGCCATAAAAAAAATGGCCAGGGAGAAGGATGTCGTCTACGGATACGAAACCACGGTGGGCGCCGGTCTTCCTGTCATCGGAACGTTGCGCGATTTGGTCGCCTGCGGGGACAGGATATCGCGCATCGAGGCTGTCCTTTCGGGCACGGTTAGTTTTATCTTCAACGAGCTGGGAAAGGGTGGACGTTTTTCCTCCCTCGTGCTGGATGCCAAGGAAAAAGGATATACCGAACCCGATCCCCGGGACGATTTGGGCGCCGTCGATATCGCCAGGAAAACCCTTATACTCATAAGGGAAGCGGGAATGGACTTGGAAATGAAGGATATCCGGATCCAGCCCATCCTGCCGGACAAACTGGTTAAGGCTCCCAGCGTCCGGGAATTCCTCGATCTGCTGCCGGAAGCCGATCAGGGCATCGGGGCCCTGGCCGCGTCGGCAAGGGAAAAGGGCAGGGTGTTGCGCTATGTCGCGATAATCACGCCCGCCGGGGCCGAGCTTTCGCTTCGGGACTACGGACCCGAAAGTCCTTTCTACAACCTTGCCGGCACGGATAACCTGGTCATGTTTTCCACCGAGCGGTATTCCGCGAATCCCCTGGTGATACGAGGGCCCGGGGCGGGAGCCGCGGTCACCGCCGGCGGAGTATTCGCCGATATATTGAAAACCGCCCAATCGTATCTGTAGGCCCGTTGGCCCTCGAGGGGCGGGCAGGCCCGAATAACAGAAGGAAAACAAAGGCCCCGGTAGCTTTACGCCCCGGGGCCTTTCTGATTCTCGCTCAGTTCCGTACGGGGAAGCGTGCTAAGAGGCGAGCGTTTTTTTCTTATATTTGATCTGCTGAGAGATGAAAACCGCCCCGCAGAGCCCTAAGCCTATGGAATCGGTCACCAGCCCCGGATAGATCATCAAAAGGCCTCCGGCAAAGGCGGCGATCCGTTCAATCCAGTTCATGTGCGTCCTGAACCAGGCGTTGACCGCTCCCGAAACCGCCGTTATTCCGATCAGGCTGGTGATAAGCATCCAGATGAGACCGATCGGGGTAACATTGAATAAGAGCATTTGAGGGCTCATAACAAAGATATACGGCACTAAAAAGGCCGCGATGGCAAGCTTCGTGGCGTTCACCCCGGTCTTCATGGGATTGGCCTTGGCTATGCCCGCGCCCGCGAAGGCCGCCAGCGCCACAGGCGGCGTAACGTCGGCGATTATCCCGAAGTAAAAGGCGAACATGTGGGCCGGAAGGATAATGTGCGCGGGAGCGACGGCGAAGGGGTCCAGGCCGGCCCGCTGCGCCATGATCATGACTATGGCCGGAGCGGCTATCGTGGAGGTGATGACATAGTTGGCGGTGGTCGGTACCCCCATGCCCAGCAGGATGGACGTGAGCATCGTGAAGAAAAGAGTGATGAGAAGATTGCCGTTGGCGATCTCCACCAGCACCGAACCGAGCTTGAGGCCCAGGCCGGTAAGGGTAACGACACCGATGATGATACCTGCGCAGGCCGTGGCCGCGATTACCCCAAGGGCCCCCCGGGCGCCGGCTTCCAAGCCCTTGATAATTTCCATCGGTTTGATGCGGGTCGCTTTGCGTACCATCGATGAGAGGATCGAGAGAATAATCGCCCAGAGCGCTGCCTTCATGGGGGTGAAGCCCGTGACCAGGAGATAAATGATCGCCACCAAGGGAATGATAAGGTGACCGCGGTCGAGCATTATCCGCTTGAACTTGGGCAGATCTTCCCTGCTCAGTCCCTTGAGACCGAGTTTCTTTGCCTCGTAGTGAACGCCCGACCATACACCAAAGTAATACAGAAGGGCGGGGATAGCCGCGCCGGCGATTATGCGCGAATAGGGGAGGCCGGTGAACTCCGCCATAAGGAAGGCCGCGGCGCCCATGATGGGCGGCATGAGCTGGCCTCCGGTAGAGGCTGTGGCCTCCACCGCCCCGGCGAACTCGCCCTTGTATCCCAGCTTTTTCATCATGGGAATCGTGAATGATCCCGTGCCGACCACGTTGGCCACCGAGGAACCCGACACCGTGCCCATGAGGGCGCTGGAGAGGACGGCGACCTTTGCCGGACCTCCGGCTGTCCAGCCTGCTACGGCGTTGGATAGGTCTATAAAAAGCTGGCCAAGGCCGGTTCGCTCCAGGTAAGCGCCGAAGAGAATGAACAGGAAGATAAAGGTACTGGATACGCCTAAGGGGATGCCGAAGATACCCTCGGTGGTGTAGTACAGGTGCTGCACCAGGGTATCCACCCGCGCGCCGCGGTGCGCCAGCTTGCCCGGTATGTAGGGGCCTATGAAAGCATAGGTCACGAACACCAGGGCTACGATGACCATAGGAATGCCTACGACCCTTCTGGCGGCTTCGAGGACCAGGAGTATCCCAATGATGCCGGCGATCAGGTCGAAGGGGGTGGTCTGCCCGGCTCTGGTAACCAGAACCTGATAATTGGCTACGATGTAGATCGGGGCGAGCACCCCCAGTACGGCGAGTACGGCATCCAGGGGATGAAGCTTCGTCCGCGACCATTTCTTGCTCGTCGGATAGAGCAGGAAGATGAGGCAGAGTCCGAAGGAAAGATGGATAGAGCGTTGGATCATGGCATCCAGCACGCCGAATACAGCGGTATAGAGCTGGAACACCGAGAAGGTTATGGCCAGCGCCGCGACAAACTTGGCAAAGAATCCGCTATAGACCCTATAATCCGATTCCTTGTCGAATTTCTTAAGAATCGCCTGACTGTCGACCGGCGCATCATCGGTCTGGATGGTTTCGCTCATATGCGGGCCTACCTCCTCAAGGAAAATTGGATACTTTTTCCGGCCTTCAGTGTAATCAGGTCTTCAGCGGCAGCATAGGCGGTAAATGGGAAAAAACTTCCGCCTATCGATATCCCATGGCCGGGCAGGTGGGATACTCTAATATCGATTCTATCAAAGGAACGGCGCAGATCGATCACAAAGCGTCCGTTTTCTATCCTGAAATTCCCGCCCTCATCCGAAGGCATGCCTACTCCATAGGTATCGTACCGGACCGCATATAGTTCAAGACGATTTCCTTCGATCCGGTATTCTTCATCCACAGGGGTCTTATGGATGGAATGGGTAAAACGGTGGCTGAATCTGGCGTCAGCCAGGACCAGAACCGCGATTTGCCTGCCTTCCGCGTCATAGAGGCGAAGAACGGGCAAAACCCTGACCCCCCAAAGGGCTAATGCGAGCATGGCAGCCAAAAGAAAGGCTCCTATCAGCATCAGCCTGTTTTTACTTTTCATCGTTTACGGAAACTTGAGAATAAAAGAATCGGCACCGAAGGCGGAGAAGAGCGCTGGCCGCTTGGTCCGGATTCGGTGCCTCGTAGGATTACACCGCCCTCACACAGGGGGCGGGAAATACTTATTTATTCTCCTTGAAGAACTTGTCTGCACCGGGATGCAGGGGCAGGGACATGCCTTCGAGGGCGGTGGCGAGCTTGATGTTCGCGCCCTGGGCATGGGCCGCTACGAGCCTGGGACCATTGGCGAACATGGTCTTGAGCATTTCGTATACCAGGTTGGCGTCCAGTTTGGCGCTGACGGCGAGCATGGCCTTGACCGCTACGGTGGGGGTGTCGGTGGTTATGCCGTTATAGGTGTTGGCGGGAACCACCGTTGGGGCGTAGAAAGACCATTTGGCCATAAGCTTGGCGAGGACTTCCTTGTCGACGGGCACCAGGACGCTCTTTTTGGATACCGCGAGGTCGGAAATGGCGGCGACGGGGAATCCGGCGGTGGTGAAGGCCGCGTCGATATTGCCGTCCTTCAAATTATTGGCCGATTCGGCGAAGGAGAGATACTGGACTCTGATGTCCGCGTAGCTTAGGCCGGCGGCTTCGAGAATCTGCCGGGCATTGGCTTCGACACCGGAGCCGGCGGCGCCCACGGATACCTTCTTGCCCTTCAGGTCATAGACGCTCTTGATGCCCGAGGATTCCAGGGCTATGAGCTGGACGGTTTCGTTGTAGAGACAGGCCATGCCGCGCAGATCGGGGTTTACTTTGTCTTTGAAGAGCTCGATTCCATGAAGCGCATAGTAGCCGACGTCGTTCTGAATGATGGCCACATCGATCTTGCCATCCGAGAGCAGATTGATGTTGGCCGCCGACGCTCCGGTGGATTGGGCGGTGGCGTTCATCCTGGCGATATTCTTGTTCCAGATATCAGCCATGGCGCCGCCTAAAGGATAATAGGTGCCAGCCGTTCCGCCGGTGCCGATGGTAATGAATTTCTGCTGCGCGCCCAGCGCGCCCGCAGCAACAAGCAGGCAGAAGAGTACTGCTAGGGACTTCTTCATTTAGACCTCCAAAAAACGATTTGGGTCGGTTTCGCCCGCGCCTAGGCGAACGGCGACATCCCGACCCGAGTTAGTATAGAACGACTTTAGGCTTCCTGCAATCCAAAAACACCGGCTATTTCCATAAACCACGCTGACCGGAACAATAGAGAGACCCTGTAATAATCGATGCGCCCCGAGTTGAAGAGACAGCCCGGCTCGTGTATGGTTGTCTCGGCGTTTGGGCAGTGCTGTCCCGGCAAGGGCAGGATTGCGTCGACCATGGGGAGGTGGGCTGTCATGATATCCTGTTCGCCTTGGAAAGATGGTTTTGAACTGCGCTTTGGCGATACCTGTCTCATGCGCCATTCCGCCAAAACACCCGGCCTTTTTATCAGCCGCAAATCGGTTTCGATTTCGGAGTTGAAAAACAATTTTCCTCTCCTATGGAAAGGACTAGGTCCTTGCTCCCTAAGCCTGAACGAAGCGGAGCGCGAGTTGAGTTTCCCCGGGGCTTTCACGGCGAAGCTGAAACTTTCGGACCGGTCGGTCGAGATGAGCTTTTCCGGTTTGGCCGACGAGGGAAGGGCGCTTGCCTTGCGGTTTCCGGCTGCTCCGGACGAACGTTTTTTCGGTTTGGGGAATTCCTCGGAACTCCGGCTCCGTCGCGGTAAGACCTATCCGATACTGCCCGATATGGTGAAGCGGACAAAAAGATTCCCCACGGTCTTTTCCTCCCGTAATTGGTGGATGCGCTGCGAAGATATCGCCGCCGCGGCGGCCTGGAGCTTCAAGCGGGATCACATCGACCTTTGCTTCGCGGGTATTCCGAAAAAAGTGATCTTGGGCGGAGGCGGGGATACCCCGGAAGCCATGGAATCCCTCGCGTCCTTCGCAAGGCCTGAAGCGCGTCGACCGCCGGGGCCATCCCCCGATATCGCCGCGCCGGCGATCGGCGCCCCCGTTTTGCATCTTTCCGATTCCGGACCGCGCTATGAGGAGCTCCGGCCTTTGCTGGAAAAAGCGGGAATAAAAATCGGCTTGCTTGTTGACGATCGGGCGAACGGAATTCCCGAAATCGAAGCTCTGCGCATAGGGCAGGGTTCCTGGGAGTCCTTTCTTCGTGATTCGGGTTATCGACCGATAGAAGAAACGGATGGCGCCGGGTGGGATCCGAAAACGATCACCGCTCAAGTCCTTTCACTTTCGCTTTCCGGCGGCTTCAATCCTTTTATTCCCGTTTCTCGGGGTAATGGGACTTCGGGCGCTAAGGGCTACTGTTTGCGGTGGCTGGATCTGGCTCCCTTCGGGCCCCTCTTCGAGCTTTCCCCCCCGGGGACGCGGGAGACCGGACGGAGCGTCTGGGAAAGACTTGCCGTGGCGACGACGCTCTTTGCGATGCTGAGACCCTATCGGGAGCAATGCGCCGCGGAATGGGAGGGGAAGGCTATTCCCGGGCTGCGGCACCCGGCTTTCCTGGGGCGAGGGGGCGATGGGGGCGACCATGGGCTCTGGGGAATTGCCGATGAGTATCTCTTCGGACAGGATGTATTGGTCGCCCCTTCGGACAACGACAAGGGCGCGCATGGCAAATGGGGCAGAGCTTTGGTTTTGCCCCCCGGCGAGTGGGTGCACCTCTGGACCTCCCGCCGCTATCCCTCCGGGAAGATTACGGTGGAGGATCCGCCCGGGAGGCCGGCGGTATTCTATAGAAAAGAGAGCGAATTCGCTTCGCTCTTCGACGAAATACGAAAGAAAGCGGCCCGTTTAGGCTGATTTTGGGAACTTTTCGAGTCCGGAGGCAAGCTTTATTGAAAACCAGGGCGCTTATCGTCGCGAAAGCAGGACCACGGCCCTGGCTTCCACGGCATCGCCGGAGCCGACGGCGCCGAATCCTTCCATGGTCTTGGCCTTTACCGATACCCGTTCCTTGTCGATGCCGAGGGTGGCGGCGATGGAAGCGAGAATAGCTTCTCTGTGGGGTTTGACCGCCGGCCTTTCCAGAATGACTGTGCAATCCAAATTGAGCAGGGTCCAGCCGAGCCTTCCGATTTTTTGCGCGATTCGCCGGGCGAGGACCGAGGAGTCCGCGTCCTTCCACGCCGGGTCTGAGGGCGGGAAATGGCTGCCTATGTCGCCCAGGCCGGCCGCGCCGAGAAGGGCATCGATGATCGAATGCCAGAGGACATCCCCGTCGGAGTGCCCCGATTCGCCCTTGTCGTGGGGTATTTGCTTTCCGGCCAGCAAAAGCCTGCGTCCCGCGACCAGGGGGTGTATATCCCATCCTTCGCCTATCCTGAGCGTGGAATCATTCGAGCCGGCCATTCCCAGGTCCTCCGGATAGGTGATTTTCCGGTTGTTCCTGTTTCCCGGGACATAGGCCACGGGGCCGACGTAACGGTCCCAGAGGGCTGTGTCGTCGGTGCAGGACCAGGATTCTTCCGCGGCGAGGCTGTGGGCCGCGGCGAGAGAAAGGAGGGCGAAACCTTGGGGGGTTTGGGCCGCCTTGATGCCGCTGCGTTCGGGATGCCCGGAAACGAAGCCTGCCGTATCGACGAGCTTGGGAGTATCGGGCAGATCGCTTAAGGGGAGGCAGGCTCCTTTGTCGCGGGTCGTTTCGAGCACCGAAGATACCGTGGCGGCATCGACCCAGGGGCGCGCCGCGTCATGGATGAGGACGGCGAGGCTTGCGAGGTCGAGCGACGCGGCGCGCCCCGCCTCGATGAGCCCTTCCAAGCCCAGGGCGACAGAAGCTTGACGGCTGGCTCCGCCGGCTAGAAAGCGCAGGCCGCAGGGAAGCCTTTCGAGCCTTTTCTTCAAAGCAGGGACTAGAGCTTCGCGGAATTCTTCGAGCAGGGATTCGGGATAGGTGATAAGAACTCCCGACAAATCCGGGATATCGAGAAATGGCTCGAGAGCCGCCTGCAGGACAGTTTTTCCCCCGATCCTGACCAGCGCCTTTGGGGCTCTGCCGAAACGGCTGCTCGCTCCCGCAGCGGTAAGGAGAAGCACTACCCCCCCCTTGAGCGGAAGCGAGGGTCGGGGAATACCCGGCTTTTCCCGGCGAACCGGTTCCATTACCTTAACGCTCCAGGCGGGCGAGGATGAGTTGGACTATTTCTTCCTTGGGTTTTCCCAGCGAATAGGAGATTTCGTCCTGAAGAAGATTGATCGCCGAATCGTAAAGCTTGCGCTCGAGAATGGGTAGTTCCTTTATCTTCGACCTGTGGTAGAGGGAGCGCACCACCGAGGCGATATCCATGATCGATCCCTTTTTGAGCAGATCCAGATTCATCTGATAGCGGAGTTTCCAGTCCGAGGGAATCGGGGCATAGTCCTCGGAGATGAAGGTAAGAGCTTTTTCGGCTTCTTCGCTGGGTACTATGGGACGTAAGCCGAGGCTTTCCGCCTTTTCCACCGGCACCATGACGGTCATGTCGGAAAACTCGAGATAAATGATGTAGTAAAGGATTTTGGAATCCTTGAACGACTTTTCCCGAATTTCCAGGATGCGGCCGACTCCTTGGCTTGGATAGACCACGCGCTGATCTATCGAGTAGGCGGGAACCTTTGTATTCTCCATATTCCAAGCAGTATAGCCTAAAAAAGGCCTTTCGTCAAAGCATGGACGACCTTGCCGGCCGCTTGTCCGGGGGGTATTGTTCGAAGAGAACTACTTCGAGGAGAGCCTGCCTATGTCGATTCCCTGGTGGCGCGAAGCGGTGTTCTATCAGATTTATCCCAGGAGCTACAAAGATTCCAACGGCGACGGTATAGGCGATTTGGAAGGTATCCGGGGCAAGCTGGAATACCTGTCCTGGCTGGGCGTGGATGCCGTATGGATATCCCCCTTCTTTCCAAGCCCGATGAAGGATTTTGGTTACGATGTGGCCGACTATCGGTCTGTCGATCCCCGCTTCGGAACGATGGACGATTTTATGGCTCTGATAAAGGAAGCTAAAGCCAGGGGCTTGAAAATAGTCCTCGACCTGGTGGCGAACCATAGCTCCGACCAACATCCCTGGTTCGTGGAAGCCCGTGATTCGAAACGGTCCCCGCGCCACGACTGGTATATTTGGACTCCCCGGCACCGGGGTATACCCAACAACTGGAAGGCCCTCTTCGAGCTTAAAAGCGCGTGGCACCCCAACGATCGAACCGATGAATACTACCTCGGCACCTTCACGAGACACCAACCCGAATTCGACTGGCGCAATGCCGACCTGCGGGCGGAATTCTACGACATCATGCTGTTCTGGTACGGATTGGGCGTGGATGGCTTCAGGCTCGACGTGGCGACCGCCTATGCCAAGGATCCGTTGCTGCGTTCCAACCCTCCTTCCCTGGTCGCCATTCCCGATTTTTTCCAACGTCATATCCACGACAGAAACCATCCCGATTTCCACGGTATTTTCAGGGAGATGCGTTCCGTCGCGGATACCGAGGCTTCAGCGGGGTCGGAGGCGAGCCTGCCGGGGCAGCGGGTGCTCATCGGCGAGCCGCACGGCCAGAGCCTCGAACTTTCAGCCTCCTGCTATGGTCAATCGGACGACGAACTTCATTTAGCCTTCAATTTCGATTTTCTCGACCAGAAATGGGATGCCAGGGCTTTTCGGAGAGCCGCCGAAGCCTGGTACAAAGCTCTGCCTGTACAGGGCTGGCCGAGCCTGGTGTTGAGCAATCACGATAAACCCCGTCATATCTGGCGCTATCGAAGCGCCGACGGGGATCTCACCGTTGAACGCGCCAAGGTCGCGGCGGCCATGCTCTTGTGCCTGAGGGGAAGCCCTTTCCTTTATTACGGGGAGGAGATCGGAATGAACTGCCACCGGCTCGCCAGGAAGGATCTGCGGGATCCCTTGGGAATCAATACCTGGCCCTTGGGCTTCCTGGGCCGGGATCCTTCCCGGAGGCCTATGCAATGGGATGCCGGCGCGGACGCGGGCTTCGGCTCCACGGAGCCCTGGCTGCCCTTCGATCCCGAATGGCGGGCGTGTAACGTCGCGGCGCAGCGCGGCGAGGGCGATTCCCTCCTGGAATGGTACCGTTCCCTGATCGCCCTGCGCCGGGCCAAAGCCGCGCTGCGCCGCGGCTCTCTTCGTTTTATCGAAGGCCCGAAGGGTCTCCTGGCTTGGAAAAGAGCCCTGGCCGCCGAGGCCTTCGCCGATGGCGAAGGGTACGCAAGCGCCGAGTTCCAAGAGCCCTCGTCCACGGCAATCGAGGTCTTTCTCAATTTCCGTTCTACGCCGCTGAAAATAGAACTTGATTCCCCCCTGGAAATCCTCATGTCCAACAAGCGGAACCCCGGGGTTTCAGTTCGCTCGGGCAGCTTTATCCTACAGGCTTCCGAGGCATTGATCGGCGAAAGCCCGAAGCCGTGATAGTTTTTTTCCCAATAGCTTTCCGCCGCGGTTTCGCTTTTGCCTCGAGGGGATATTTTAGATACTTTTTAAATAAGAAGCTGCGCTTGATCGGCAGCGAAACGCGCGTCCTAGGGCGGAATGCCCGGTGCGCGCGTCAAGGAGAATTTCGTGAAAATTCAAGAAAACCCCAAAAAGCCGCTTTTTTATTACTATGGCATAGTCTTGCTGGTCGTACTGGTGCTCAATGCCTTCATTTTCCCCTCGATGGTGGAAAGCCGCATCGTACAAACCGATTATAGGAACTTTCTTTCCCAGGTCGAATCCGGAGCCGTGAGGTCGGTTCAAATAGACGAAACGCAGATACGGTATACGGCCCTGGATTCCGGCGGCAAGGAGATCGTCTATAACACCGGTAAGGTGGACGATCCCGGCCTGGTGAACAGGTTGTACGACGCCGGCGTCGAATTCAGCCAGGTGATACCCAAGCAGAATTCTCCTTTGGTTTCTTTGTTGAACTGGATTCTTCCTTTGGCGCTGTTCATCGGAATTGGGCAGCTGATGGCCAACAGGATGGCCGGCAAGTTGGGCGGCATGGGCAACGCCATGGCCTTCGGTTCGAGCAAGGCCAAAATTTACGTGGAGGCCCAGACGGGGAAATCCTTCGCCGATGTCGCCGGAGCCGACGAGGCCAAGGAAGCGCTGCAGGAGATCGTGGAGTTCCTCCACAATCCGGGAAAGTACAAGGAGATCGGGGCTACAGTTCCGAAGGGCGCCCTCCTGGTCGGTCCCCCCGGGACCGGCAAAACCCTCCTGGCCAAGGCGGTGGCCGGCGAGTCCAAGGTGCCTTTTTTCTCGATCTCGGGATCGGAGTTCGTGGAAATGTTCGTGGGCATGGGCGCCGCGAGGGTGAGGGATCTGTTCAAGCAGGCTAAGGAAAAAGCCCCCTGCATCGTGTTCATCGACGAGATCGACACCATCGGTAAATCGCGCAACTCGGGAATCTACGGCGGCAACGACGAGCGCGAGCAGACCCTCAACCAGCTGCTCAGCGAGATGGATGGATTCGAGGCCGACAAAGGCGTTGTTATCCTCGCCGCCACCAATAGGCCCGAAACGCTGGACAAGGCGCTCCTGCGCCCGGGACGTTTCGACCGGCGTATCCCTGTGGAACTCCCCGATCTGGCTGGTCGCGAGGCGATTCTCAAAGTTCACGCCAAGAAAGTAAAGCTGGGTGAGGGGGTTGATTTCAATGGCGTTGCCCGGGCTACCTCAGGCGCTTCCGGCGCGGATTTGGCCAACATCATCAACGAAGCCGCCCTGCATGCGGTCAAGATGGGGCGAAACGAGATCAATCAAAGCGATCTCGAGGAGTCGGTGGAGGTCGTTATAGCCGGATACCAGCGCAAAAACGCGGTTATCTCCCCCAAGGACAAACAAATCATCGCATACCACGAGATAGGACACGCCCTTGTGGCCGCGAAACAGAAGGATTCGGCGCCGGTGCACAAGATCACCATCGTGCCCAGAACCTCCGGGGCCCTTGGCTATACCATGCAGGTGGACCAGGTGGAGCAGATTCTTCTCTCCAAAGAGCAGGCCCTGGACAAGATTGCCGTCCTCATGGGCGGCCGGGCCGCCGAGCAGCTGGTGTTCGGCACTATCACCACCGGAGCCGCCAACGACATAGAGCAGGCGACCAAAATGGCCAGGGCCATGGTCACCCGGTTCGGCATGAGCGATCTCTTTGGGATGATGGCCCTGGAGACGGTGAACAATCCCTACCTCGGAAACGATTCCACCCTCACCGTATCCCCCGCCACGGCGGCTAAAATCGACGAGGAGGTGCTCAAGATCATCCAGTCCTGCTTCGACCGCGCGACGACGATCCTGCAGGATAACAGGGACAAGATGAACGAACTCACCCAGTGCCTCCTCAAAAAAGAAACCATGACGGGAGAGGAGTTCATGGAAGTGCTCAACTGCCAGGGAGCCTGCGAAAAGTGCTGACAGGGCATAGCGCCGCTCCCGGCCTGGGTGAAATTGGTTTCCGGGCCTGATCGCGGTGTATGATCCTTGAGGGGGCCTATGGTATACTGCCTAAGGCCCTCTGATTTTTTATCCCTGCGTGTTCAAAGCTCCGGGGGCAAACCATAGAGTCCTGGCATGAAGAAATTTATTCAACTATTGTCGCGAAGATCGACGACGGTGTTTTTCTCCCTGGCGATACAGCTGGCCGTACTGATCGCGGTCCTGGTCGGTTTTTCGGGGTCCCAGTACGTATTCAGCGCCGCCAGCCTCGCCTTGAGCTTTATCGTCGTCGTCTGGATTCTCAACGATTCCAAAAACCCCGCCTTCAAACTTGCCTGGATCATTCTCATTCTCGTTTTTCCCATTTTTGGGGGAATCTTCTACCTGTTGTTCGGAAGAAATAGGCTCGATAGCCGGATGCGCAAGAAGCTGGCCAGGGCCGCGGCCTTTGTTTCCGAAGCCCCGCCGAAGGACAAAGGGGCCCGGAAGGCTGAGGAAACCCTGGAGGCTCTCCAGGCGCTTGACCCGGACGCCGCCCTCCAGGCGCGCTACATAGGTGCGGCGTCGAAAACGGATCTTTCCCGCTTAAGCAACAGCGTGTATTTGAGCACTGGAGAGGAGGCCTTCTCCGCCATACTACGGGAGCTCGAAGCCGCGCGGCGTTATATCTTCCTTGAATTTTTCATCATCGCCGAGGATGGAATGTGGGCCTCGATTCTCGAGATTTTGGAACGAAAGGCCGCCGCCGGTTTGGATGTCCGGGTCATGTACGACGATTTCGGTTCCATGGGGCGCCTGCCCCGGGAGTACCCCAGGACCCTCAGATCGAAGGGAATTCGCTGCGCCGTGTTCAATCCCTTCAGACCCATCCTTTCATCGACCCACAATCACCGGGATCATCGAAAAATCCTGGTGATCGACGGCCGGATCGCCTTCACCGGCGGCATAAACCTGGCCGACGAGTATATCAACAAGCTCGAACGCTTCGGGCATTGGAAAGACAATGCCATTATGATAAAGGGCGAGGCGGTGGAGAGCTTTACCCGAATGTTCTTGCGCCTGTGGAACTTCGCGGCGGCGGATCGCTTTAGCATGCCGCAGCCCCCTGCCGGTGAGTCGCAGCCCGCGCCCGCGGAAGATGGCTTCGCGCTACCCTACGAGGACAATCCCCTGGACGAAGAGGCAGTGGGAATGAATGTCTATCTCAACATGATATTGAAGGCCAAGCGGTATCTCTACATAACCACGCCCTACCTCATCATCGACGATGGGCTGTCCGGAGCCCTTTGTCTTGCGGCCAAAAGCGGGGTGGATGTGCGGATCATCACCCCCGGAGTGCCGGACAAGTGGTATGTCCACGCGGTAACCCGGGCGAACTATCGGCCGCTGATCAAGGCGGGGGTCAAGATCTTCGAATACAGCCCCGGGTTTATACATTCGAAGAGTTTTCTCTCCGACGACAAGGTGGGAACGGTCGGCACGATCAATCTGGACTTCCGGAGCTTCTATCTCCACTTCGAATGTGGGGTCTGGCTTTACGGTTGCGATAGTCTCGTTTCCTTGAAAAACGATTTCCTGACCACGCAGGGCCTTTGCAGGGAAATAACCATGCAGGAACTGGAGACGGAAAAGCTCCAGCGCAAGGTCTCGGGCTGGCTGCTCAGGGTGTTTTCCCCGCTTTTATAGGTTTTATCCTTGGATATGATCCGGTTTGTCACTATCTTTGACATATAAGTATTCCTGAATATAGGAAATTCTTATTTCAAGGAGTCGTATATGTCATTTACCGTACCTGTGTTACAGTATGCTTTCGATGCCCTCGAGCCTCATATCGATGCCGAAACTATGGCTATCCACCACGACAAGCACCATGCCGCCTATGTCTCGAATCTCAACAAGGCGATAGAGGGGACGGAGTACGCGGTTTGGAGCCTGGAAGCCCTGGTCCGCGACTGGGACAAACTGCCCGCCGCGATCAAGACCGCCGTGAGGAACAATGGCGGGGGCCACTACAATCACAGCTTCCTATGGGAAAGTATCGCCCCGAACTCCGGCGGGCGGCCGGCGGGAATTCTGGCCACGGCGATCGAAAAGGATCTCGGCGGTTTCGATGCCTTCAAAACCGAATTCGAAAAAGCAGCTTTGAACCGCTTCGGCTCGGGCTGGGCTTGGCTTTCGTATGACGGCAAATGCAAAAAGCTTGTGGTCGGGTCGACGGCCAACCAGGACAGTCCCTTGAGCGAGGGCTTGATCCCTCTTCTGGGCGTTGATGTATGGGAACATGCCTATTACCTGAAATACCAGAACCGCAGGGCCGATTATTTGAAGGCCTTTTTCAACGTCATCGACTGGAGAAAGGTTGCTGAGCGGTTCGAAAAAGCGCTGAGCTGAAGATTAGCGAATTCTTTTTCCCAGTTTTTTCCGGTACATGGCAGCGTCGGCGATTCTGAGCATTTCCTGAAGCATGAGGGGATGTTCGAAATCGCAGCGCGCCATGCCCACGCTGAATGAAATGCGGTATCGCATACCCATGGCGCCGTTCAGTCGCTCGAGGGTTTCGTCGAAACGATGCTGAAGGACCGAAATACTTCCTTTGGGAACGTCGAGGGCCAGGACGGTGAATTCGTCGCCTCCCCATCTGGCGATGATATCCGATGCCCTGAAGGTCGAACGCAGTGCGGCCGCGGCTGCCTTGAGAGCCTCGTCGCCTTCGGCGTGGCCATAATTATCGTTGATGGCTTTGAGCTTGTCCATATCGTAGAAGAGGAGGACCAGGTCCGCCTTCGTCCTGTGGGCATGCTTGAGTTCCTGTTCGGCGGCCAGGGAAAAACCCCTCCTGTTGTACAGTCCGGTGAGCTCGTCGGTCACGGAGAGGTTGCGGAGATTTTCTTCCATGCTCTTTCGCTTCGAGATATCCCTGGCCGTCACGAGAATGCCTTTCGGCTTTTCGCCCGTCCCGGGAATGAGATATCCGCTCACTTCGGCCCAGAAGGGGGTTCTGTCCTTGCGCAGCAGCCGGTATTCCTGGTTGTGCAGTTTCTCCGACATTGCCACGCGCCCCAAGTCCGATTCGACCCGATCCCTTTCCTCGGGCAGGATGAAATCGAAGACATTACGGCCCAGGAAGTCGGACAGGCTCTTTAATCCGAACAGATCCAGTGTCTGGCTGTTGGCGGCGGTTATGCTCCCGTCGGGCTGGATGATGACGATGGCGTTGGGCAGCATTTCAACGATCGAGCGATAGAGGGTTTCGCTCACTTTGGGGGCTTCGAGCGCAGTCCCCTGTTCTACGAAGTCGCGGCGGGCGGGCAAGTTCAGGGTCCCTCCGGTTTTCCCGCCTTCGCTTCGCTCCGTGCCAGCCGTCTGAAAGGGACGGCGGAAGCAAGCGAACCGGCGGTATCGGCTGGATCCGGATGCTCAGACACGGCCGGACTCCGCGAGGGCGGCAAGCCGCTCTTCGGTTTCCATCGCTTTCAGAACCACGATTCGCACCCAGGCTCCTTTCGATTTTCCGGTCTTCGCCACGAACTCGAGGAATTTTTTCTTTTCCTCATCGGAGAAAGAGATATCCACCTTGTAGCCTTTGGGCCTGTCAACGTATTTACGTTTCATGTTTTATAATTAAAGCCTAAATAGAAACTTGTCAAGCGTAAAATTTCGGAATATTTCGTAATTACGTATTACTATAGAACCATGGGAAGGGGCAGGAGCGCTGACGCCACCGAGTTCTGGCGACGCTATGACAGTTTCGGGATAAAGGATCTCACCCTTGAGAAGGCGACAGGCATGCCATCATCGACTATTTCCTCGTACAGAAACGGGAAAAGGTACCCGAGGGCTCACGAAGCCGTCGGTATGGCAAAGGCGGCCGGGACAACGGTCGAATATCTGGTGCTTGAAGAAAAGCCGAATTATGTATCCTCGCCCGAGCTTGCGTTTTACCTTCGCGCCCGCAAATGGCGGAGACTTATCGAAGATATCGAATGCGCCAACCCGGCAATCGTCGATAGCCTGATAGAGGCGATCCATGCCTCCGCCGAGGAGGCCCGCGGATCGGGTCGCGATATGGCGGCGGAGAATCCGCATCCGGCGGAAAAGGGATACTGAGATGGGCGGGGCAGGGCTGCCCCGATGAAATATCGGACTTTGACTTTTCAGGCAATTTAAGTTTTGCAGAATAATTTTACATGTTTTTACATGTTAGGGAAGGAAAAAGCGCAATATCGAGGAGTATTTCGAGTACCGAAAAAATAACTCCCGATATTATCGGGAGTTATACGACTAAAAATAGCCCCTAGGGGAGTCGAACCCCTCTTTAAAGATTGAGAATCTTTTGTCCTAACCGATAGACGAAGGGGCCTCGTGAAGGGAAAAACTCTGCTCAAGAGTTTTTCCCTTCACGTACGAATTTCTGTTATCAGCAAAAATTCGTAGAACCTGGTTTCGCCGAAGGCAAAACGCTCAGGACAGTCTATCGAGTATGAACCGATCACCGAGGATTTCCCCAGGGAGGATTCGAACCCCCACAAACAGATCCAGAGTCTGCTGTGCTACCATTACACAACCGGGGAATGTCACCGAATTGACGAGCGATAAAATATCGCAGCCCTCCGCTTTAGTCAATGCCCTGGAAAAAGACCTCGCCGCCGCGAGCCTCTGCTTGGCCCGCGGAAGCGCCGGCCCCGCCGCGACTAACCGAGATTTCATTGAATACTCACCGAATCCTGATCCTTTCGGATGACAAATAAGGTTGACAGGGTGGACAAGAGGATTTATGCTATAAAGAGAAAATGATATGCACAAATGTGCATTAAAATAGTTACGTCGTGATCGGCGCGTGAAGCCGACGAGGAGTATAGGATGACCAACGGCCTTAGGCGCGGAGTGAGCCGCCTTTTCAACGACAGAGGACGGCTTTTCCTTCTTGCGCTCGACCATGCGCAGATGGGCGTCATGCCCGGCCTGGAGCGCTCGGGCGAGCTGATGGATTCGCTGGCGGACAGCGGCTTGAGCGGGTATATCCTCAATGTGGGAATGGCGGGCAGGATGGCTGAGCCTAAGTTCTCCCGTAAGAAGTTGGTGCTGCGCAGCTCCTCGGGTGGAAGCCAGTTGGGCACCGAGTACGCGGCGGCGCACAGTAACCACGTGAGCCCCGAGACCGTCCTCGCTCTGGGAGCCGACGCCGTGCTGATGATGGCTGTGCTCGGCGGCGCGGACTACCGGAGCCTCCAGGCGGTGGGCGAGGATATCGACGCTTTCCATCAGCTCTCCATTCCCGTGATCGTCGAGATTCTCTCGGCGGACTTCTCCAAGACCAACAGCTTCGACGTGCAGTACCACGGCGCGCGGATCGCCGCCGAGATGGGCGCCGACGTCGTCAAGGCCTTTTATGTGGATGGCTTCGACAAGGTAACTTCCTGCTGCCCGGTTCCCGTGATTCTGGCGGGCGGGCCCAAGGATCGGGACATCCTGGACGTGGCGCGGCAGGCCCTGGCCGAGGGCGCCCGCGGCTTCGCCTTCGGCCGCAACATCTTTCAGGCCAAGGATCCCGCGGCGACGGTCGCCGGTTTGGCCTCTCTCTTGGGCTGATATGAAGCCGGGACCCGACGTTTCGACCATCTACCGTATCGCTCGCTACTACTATGCGGATGGCTTTTCCCAGGACCAGATCGCCGGCAAAGAGGGCGTATCGAGGTCCCAGATCTCGCGGCTGATCGATAAGGCCAGGGAGCTCGGGCTGGTGCGCATCACTCTGGTGCCGCCCTCCAGCCTGCGCGCCGAGGAACTGGCGAGGGATCTGGCCAAAGCTTTGGGCCTGAAGTCGGCGATCGTCGTACCTGTGCGCAAGAACGCGAACGACGAAGAAATCTCGCTGGCCATAGCCACAAGGGCGGCCGACTGCCTCCCCGCCATATTGGCGGATTACGAATTCGTCGGTCTTGGCTGGGGCTATACCGTCTACAAGACGGCCGAACTCCTGCCGCGGGGCCTGGGAACGGGCGCCAGGCCATATTTCGTCCCCCTTATCGGAACCTCGGGGGATGACAATCCCAACCTGCAGATCAATACGATCATCGATCGTTTCGGGGCAGCCTTCAGGACCAAGGGGCTCTTCGTGAATATTCCCTGCGTGAGGGAGACGGACGCGCCGCTCTCCAGGATCGAGGCGCAGCGCGTGGCCATGCTCCAGGAACGCTGGGGCCAGCTGGATGTGGCGGTGGTGGGGCTGGGCGCCCCGCCCACCGAGTCGCCGGGCCTGATCGACGAACTCCCCGCGGAGTGTAAGGCCGAGCTCAAGCGGAGCAGCGCCTGCGGGGATATTCTCGCGCACTTCTTCGGCGCCGACGGAGAGATTCTCAATGTCGAGCACAGCTATAAGCTTTTGGCTTTCGATATCGCCGGCCTGCGAAGGCTCAAGCGCTCGATCTGCCTGGCGGGGGGCGCCGCCAAGGTCGGGGGCATCGTGACGGCGGCGCGCGCCGGTTTTATAAGCGATCTGATAACCGACGAGTCGACGGCCATCGAGGCGCTGGAGCGCGCGCGCCGCCGTCACGGCGCCCAGGCGCCGGTCCGGGATGCCGAAGTTCCGGAAAGCGGGGCAAAGGCGCTATGAAAGCACTGGTATACAGGGGCATCGGGCAGCTCGAGCTGCAGGACCTTCCGACCCCCGAGGCCGAGTTTCTCGTCAAGGTGCTCGGTTGCGGCATCTGCGGCACGGATCTCAAGACTTATTCGAAGGGCCACCATATGTTCCCGCCGCCCGCCGTCCTGGGGCACGAATTCTACGGCCTGGTGGAGAGAACTATTCCCGGATCGGGCTTTTCGGTCGGCGATCCGGTGGTGGTGGCGCCCTACGCCGAGTGCGGGACTTGCGCGCTCTGCTCCATTGGGGCGGGGACGCTTTGCAGGCAGAAGTCTTTCGTGGAGGGTGGAGCCTTCTGCGAGTACCTGGGCATTCCCGCCTCCTACGTGGCCACGGGAGTGTTCCGCATCCCCGAGGCCGACGACGCTTTCACCCTGGTCGAGCCCTTGGCCTGCGTGCTGAACGGGGTGGCGCACCTGAAGCTGCGCGCGACGAGCAGGGTACTCGTGATCGGTGCCGGCCCCATGGGCGCCCTTTTCGCCCTTCTTTTCAAGGCGAGGGGCATTCCTGTCACGGTGCTGGAGCCGGGCGCGGTGCGCCGCGAGGCGGTGGCCGCATGGGGTATCGACGCGCGCGAGCCGGGCGATGTGAAAGCCGGCGACTACGATAACATCGTGATCGCGGTGAACCGAAAGGAACTGGTGGAAGAATATGTCAAATCGGTGGCCGACGCGGGCACCCTGCTCATGTTCGCGGGGCTGGGGAAGGGCGAGGCGGTGGCCATCGATTCCTACGCCATCCACTATCGCGAAGTCTCCCTGACCGGCTGCTCGGGCTATGCCCTGCCGCATTTCCGGGAAGCCCTTGAGCTGATCGTGGGGCATCGCGGCATATTCTCCCGCCTGATCTCGGGACGCGTGCCCCTGGCGCGGGGTAAGGAGGCTTTCACGATGCTCCAGGCGGGGCAGGCCTTCAAAATCGTGCTCAAGCCGGGCGCCGGGGACAGCGGGAGCGCGGGGAGCGCCGGATGAGCGATTTCCGCTCGGGCAGGGCGGGGGTGCTGATCGGCCCCTCCGCGGGGAACGGCCGCGCTTTCCAGTGCGAAACCGCGCTGGCCGGTTGGCTTTCCGGCCGCGAGGTCGCCGTCTGCGAGGGGCGTTTTTCTGGCTCGGGAGCGCAGGCGGGATGGTCGCGGCTCGCGGCGGCTGCCGCAGGTGCGGGCGGTAGGGCTGAAAAGGCGCGGGGCTACCTCGAGGATCTGCGGACATCGGTGGCGGCCTTCGCGGCCTGGGGTGCCGACCTCCTGGTCTGCGTGGGCGGGGACGGTCTGGCCTCTTATGCGGCCGACGCCATGCTGGCATCGGGCCGGCGCATGGCCATGATGGGTATTGCCGCGGGTACGATCAACGCGGGCCCCATCGTCTCGATCGGCGGGGAAGCTCTCGATAGCGGCGTTCTGGACGATCTGCGGACGGAGTCTGTGGCCGCGGTGGA
>LVBN01000105.1 GCA_001603165.1 Spirochaetales bacterium Spiro_12 | reverse complement strand
CTTCCCGCCCAGCGAACAGCCGAAGATGAGCAAGCCCGCGAGCAACAGAGTTCCCAGCGCCAAGGATTTTTTCATTAGAACAGAGTCCTCCTGCAAAGTTTTGTTTTTATTTACTAAGCACGTATATTTTCAAACGATGCCATTGGAAACGGAATCTGTCAATAAAAAACCAGAGTTTTACCATATGTTGATTAAAGTTAAATATTTCTACCAATCGAGCCGCCGGGACTAGGCCGGACTAAAGCATCTTGCGCCCCGCGATGAGTCGGTATAGGATTTCGCCCATGGAATACGCGGTAATTACGGCGGTTGGCGCCGACAAGGTGGGAATCATGGACAGCCTCGCCGGAGCGGTGGTGGGGCTCAAGGCGAATATCGAAGAGACCAGGGCTTCAATTCTCGGGGGTGAGTTCGCCGTAATCATGCTGGTGAGCGGCGAAAAAGGCTTCTCCCTCTCTTTGGGTGAGAAGCTGAAACCAGTGGGCAGGGAATTGGAGCTTACGATATACGTTAAGCCTACCCAGGGACCTGCACAGCCTAAGGGTTTGCCTTACCTGATAGAGTCCCTGTCCTTGGATACGCCAGGGATCGTGCATGCCATTACCGGGGTGCTGAAAAGCCAAAATATCAATATCGAGGATCTGGAATCCGAGGCTCGGCTCGCGCCGCTCTCGGGCTCCCCCATGTTCAGCATGAAAATCGCAGTAACCATTCTGCCGGGAGCCCCGCTCAAGAATCTCAAGGCTGCTCTGGCGCAGGTGGCGATGGAACACGACCTGGACATCGAGGTCCGGCCCTTGATCGCCGAATAAGCGCGGCGTTTATAAAGACCGGGCGGCTTTTATAAGGGTTTCCGGATAAAAATGGCGGAAGCCCCGGAGGCTGTGTTTGTGGCGCGGGCCCGGGGAATTCTGCGAAGCGAAGGGCAGGCGCCTGCCAAGGTCCGCCCTTCGTTCAGTTTCTGAAACTGTGGATAGGCGCGGGGATTCGTCCACCCCGGGCAATGAAGGCCTCGCTGGAAAAATCGTGCACGGCGATTATGGGCGCCCCGCCCAGAAGTCCACCGAATTCCGCCCATTCGCCGGCCTTTTTGCCCGGCACGGGGATTATTCGCACCGCGGTGGTCTTGTTGTTCACCATGCCTATGGCCATTTCGTCGGCGATGATTGCCGAAATCGTGGAGGTTTTGGTATCGCCGGGAATGGCCACCATGTCCAGGCCCACCGAACAGACGCAGGTCATGGCTTCGAGCTTGTCCAGGTGAAGGGAGCCGGCACGCACCGCGGCGACCATGCCCTCGTCCTCGGACAGGGGGATAAAGGCGCCCGAAAGCCCGCCCACGCTGGTGGAGGCCATGACGCCTCCCTTTTTCACCATATCGGTGAGCATGGCCAGGGCGGCGGTGGAGCCATGGGTGCCCGTGGATTCAAGGCCCATTTCCTCCAGGATTCGGGCTACCGAATCGCCCACCTCCGGGGTGGGCGCCAGGGATAGATCGAGGATACCGAAGGGCACGCCCAGGCGCCTGGCGGCTTCGGCGCCGACCAGCTGGCCCATCCGGGTGATCTTGAAAGCTGTCTTCTTGATCGTATCGGCCAGGACGTCGAAGCTGGCCCCCCTGCAGGATTCTATCGCGGCCTTTATGACGCCGGGACCGGACACACCCACGTTGAGGCAGGAGTCGCCCTCGCCGGGGCCGTGGAAGGCGCCGGCCATGAAGGGATTGTCCTCCGGGGCGTTGCAGAAGACGACGAACTTGGCGCAGGCCAGGCCGTCCCGATCGGCGCTCAAGCCCGCGGCTTCCTTGATGATTCGGCCCATTTCCTTTACCGCGTCCATGTTGATGCCGCTTTTGCTGCTGGCCACGTTGACCGATGCGCAGACCCGGTCGGTGCGGGCCAGCGCCCGCGGAATGGAATCGATAAGTCGGCGGTCGCCCGAGGCTATGCCTTTTTGTACGAGGGCGGAAAAGCCTCCAATGAAATCGATGCCCAATTCCTTCGCCACCTCGTCGAGGGTTCGGGCCCAGGGGGAATAATCGACATCGTCGGAAGCCGCGGCCACCAAGGCTATGGGGCTGACCGATACCCTTTTGTTGATGATGGGAATGCCATACTCGGTTTCGATTTCCCTACCCACGTTCACCAAGGGGCCAGCGATGCGCAAAAGTTTGTCCCTGATCCGTCGCCTTGATTCGTTGCCCGATGCGCAGGCGCAGTCCAGGAGGGAGACGCCCAGGGTAATGGCTCGAATATCCAATTTCTGCCGGAGGAACATGTCCACCGTTTCTTTTATCTCGAAGGGAGTATAGAGCATGGCGCTGATCCTAGATGCGGTGCATGGCGCCGAAGACCCGCTCGTGCATCATGGCGATGGAAACGCCCAGGGTTTGCCCGAGCTTTTCGAGTTCTTCCTTGAGGGGACCGATCCGGGCGGTGCTTTTGGAAAGGTCCACCATCATCATCATGACGAAATTGCCTTCCAGGACGGTCTGGCTTATGTCGTCGATGTTGATGTCCCTGTCGGCGAGAAAGTTGCTCACCCTGGCTATAATGCCTACCTTGTCGCTTCCCACGACGCTGACGATGGCTTTCACGTGAACCTCCCTGGGCTTTGGGGATGGTCTGCGGCAGGCGCCGAAGGCGCCTGCCGCAGACCTTGGGTCGAAGTAAGCTATGGTTTTCCCCGGAACATCCGGGAATAAGGCTGGATTTTAGCCGGCCGGAAGCCGATTGTCACTGGGGAAATGCCCCGTTCCGACGGAGAACGATAAATAATTACATCCTGGCATACCCGTTTGCGGGCAACAGGCTTAGCCGAGCTTGCGCCGGCCGGCTCCGGTTTTCACACCTAGACGAGCGTATAAGCACGGGCTTAAAATTAATTAGCCCGGTTTTGACTTTTAGAAGTCCAAGGCTTAATTCGCCGAAAGCGAAAGGAGTACTGTATGAGAGGTAAGCGCATTCTGATGATCCCCGGTCCGATCGAATTTACCGACGAGGTCCTGGGAGAGATGGGCAAAGCTACCTTAAGCCATGTGGATCAGCGTTTTATCGAGGAATTCGGGCAGGCGCTGGAAAAGATGCGCAAAGTCTGGCTGGCGCCGGGAGCGCAGCCCTTTATTGTCGCTGGATCAGGTACCTTGGCCATGGAGCTGGCCATAGCCAATCTCGTGGAGCCGGGGGATAAGGCCTTGGTGGTGAACGCCGGTTTTTTCAGCGATCGCATGGCCGATGTCTTGAAAACCCATGGCGCCGAGGTGGATATCGCCCCCAGTGCTCTCGGGGAGGTGCCTGGCGTCGATGCCGTGAGGACGATGCTCAAGGCTGACAAATATAAGCTTATGTGCATCACCCAGGTGGATACGAGCACCGGTATCCGCTCCCAGGTTAAGGAACTGGCTGCCGTGGCCAGAAGCGAGGGGGTCCTGTCGGTGGTGGACGGCGTTTGCGCGGTGGCGGGAGAGGAATTGCGGCAGGATGAGTGGAGCGTGGATGTGGCGCTCACCGCAAGCCAGAAGGCGGTGGGAGTTCCCCCCGGGTTGGCTTTATTGGTCGCGGGGCCGAGGGCCTTGGGGGCATTCAATGCCAGGAAGACTCCCG
>LVBN01000104.1 GCA_001603165.1 Spirochaetales bacterium Spiro_12 | reverse complement strand
TGCGGCGACAGGGCCTTCCTGAGGGCCTGGCATTTCGCAGGCGAAACCCTGCGCCCCCAGGCGCTTGCGAAGGCCATCGAATCGAAGGACATCGAAACCTATTTCCGCATCGTAAAGGCCTCGGGCGATTCGAGCTACAAGTACCTCCAGAACATTCTCCCCGGGGCAGGATCGGCAAGCCAGGGCCTAGCCTTCGCCCTGGCTCTCACCGAGGACTTCCTGGAGGGAAAAGGAGCCTGCAGGGTTCATGGGGGAGGTTTCGCCGGCACGATACAGGCATACATCCCATTGAACAGAACGGAAGAATACCACGCCCTCATGGAAAAGAATTTCGGAACTCATTCCCTCTACTGGATAAAAACCAGGCGCCATGGCGCCATATGCATTGATCCCCCCTCAAGGAGCAGCCGATGAAGGACGACAAGAAGGGTTTCAAGCCCTACCTGGGACTCACTTTTCTCATTGGTTTCGGCTTTTTCACCATGGGCCTCATGGATCCCCTCTACGATACCTACGTACCCATCTTCCTGGGGCGCTATGTGTCGTCCATGACCCTTATAGGCCTGATCATGACCCTGGACAATATCTTTGCCCTCTTTCTCATACCCCTTTCCAGCGTCATTTCGGACAGGACGAGGACGGGCATAGGACGGCGCATGCCCTTTATAATCACCCTTCTGCCTTTGACCGCCCTATTCTTCGGCTCCCTTCCCTATGCGGCCGAAATATCCCTGGGAGCCATGGTGGCCGTCATTTTTGGCTTGAACATCGTAAAGCAGTCGGTGCGGGGGCCCGTGGTAGCCCTCATGCCCGACCTCATACCGGCGGAATACAGGTCCGAGGCCAACGGGGTGATCAATACGATGGGCGGCGTAGCCACGATAGTGGGCACCATCGGCCTGGCCCGCCTCATGGACATCGACATCGTCCTTCCCTTGCTGGGGAGGACCAAGGACAGGCTCCCCTTCCCCCTGGCAGGGTTGCTCGTGGTTCTCGCGGTGATTCTCCTCTTCGTTCTGGTGAAGGAAAAAAAACAAAGCGGAAATGCGGCGGCGGAAAAGAAAGAGCCTATTCTCGCCAGTCTCAAGGCCATCGCCGGGCAATCGGACAAGAGCGCGTTCTTCATTCTGATTTCTCTTTTCCTCTGGTTTCTGGGCTACCAGGGAGTGCTCCCCTTCATAGGCAAGTACTCCCTCGACGTTCTGGGCACATCCTCGGGCACCGCGGCTCTGGCCGCGGGCATGGTGGGCGTAGCCTACGCCATCTTCGCCCTGCCTTCGGGCTACGTGGCCCACCGCAAGGGCAGAAAGAAGACCATCCGCGCCAGTCTGCTGGTGATCGTAGGCTTGACGGTTCTCCTTTTCTTCCACGACCCCTTAAGCTCAGGACTCTCGGCTTCCTTGCGGCTCTACAGCTTCTGGCTCATCATGTTCGCCTTCGGAATGTTCTGGGTGTCCATCGTGACCAATTCTTTCCCGATGCTCTGGCAAATGGCCAGCTGGGGCACCATGGGGATCTATACGGGGCTTTACTACACGGCAAGCCAGGGTGCCGCCATCCTCGCCCCGGTGCTTACCGGCGCTATTATCGATCTGGTGGGATACAGAGGCATATTCCTCTTCTGCTCGGCCTGTATGCTGGCGGCCTTCCTCGTCATGGGCAAGGTGAGATCGGGAGAACCGACTGAAAAAATGAAAGAGTAGGCGTTGTAAAACCTTTCGGGGCTGTCGATACTATAAAAGCAGATTCTCTTAGATTAGGAGGAAGGACCATGAAGTCACAGGATAGACCCAAGGCGGCGGAGAAAAAGAAGCCGCAGAAAAGCCTGAAGGAAAAAAGGGCTGAGAAGAAAGCCAAGAAAGAATCCAAGTCCGAAGAATAAGCCGTTGAATGGAAAAGGGACTGTCTTGGACGTATCCGAGACAGTCCCTTCTTTATGTCTTCCATGGCAGAGCGGTGATTCATTTCCGCTGGGTCACGGGTTCAATCCCCTCCCTCGCTACAAAACGCTTCGTCGCCATAAGGCGCCCCATCCTAGTCGGGCACAAGAGCTTGTATCCTCAAAAGCTGGAAATCTCTCCTACTCTTCCGCCAGGCCCGCTTCAAGCCGGATAAACAATCCCTGCGCGAATTCCTTATACGAGTCATCGGATACCACGAAACCGCAGGCGTCGGCGTCCCCTGTATCCAGGGCCATAGCCTTGCCTTCCCAGGATTCTGCGTAAGATTCGGTGATTCGGCGGCCTTCGGCGCCCTTGCCGGCGGCGAATACGGCCACCAGTTTCATTTCCGCCCCCGGCTTGGGTGAACTGGATAAGCCCAAA
>LVBN01000103.1 GCA_001603165.1 Spirochaetales bacterium Spiro_12 | reverse complement strand
GATCGAAATCCGGGCTTATTTTTCCCAGATCGATCAGCGAATCACTGTCGCAGAGGGCATAGCAGGAATATCCGCCCCATCGGAACCCCGCAAGGAGGCCCGCGCCTGCGGATTCAACCTCCGCCGACCAGGGGGATGCGGGGTTGAGCGCTGCCTGGGCAGTGGGGCTTTTCCGCAATGCCTTGCCCTGCCCCAGGTTGGCTCGACCTATAAAAAAATCGAAATTTCCGCCCTTTATCCTGCAATACGGCAGGCGGAACACAGGCTCCCCTCCTTCGATCCGGGCAGTACTTTCAAAAAAACAGCCGTTTGAAAGCCGTGTCGCCATCTTTGTTTCAAGTTCCGATTTTTGGATCGTCGCGTCGAGACAGAAAATTTTTTCGCCCGACGCCTGCGCCGCGCCGGGCTGCGCGCCGAGATTTGAGAACAATCCCAGCACGGCCGTGATGATAATCCCCCGCAATATCCGGCATATTCCCGCTTTCACGCATAGCAGACGCCAGAATTCAAGTGGGGCGATTCAAAATTTCCGAAAACTCGGCACTGTCCTCAAGGGATATTGACGGAGGGTGGGTTTGTATATTAAATTTTTTATATATAATTGACAATAAAGAGGTCGAGATACCAGGAGGAACCGTATGTCCGTCACTCTCTATTCCACCCCCAGCTGCGCCTATTGCCGATTGGCCAAAGAGTATTTCAAATCCAAGGGGGTTCCCTTTACCGAGTACAATGTTGCCTCGGATCAGCGCAAAGCCGAGGAAATGGTGCGCAAGTCCGGCCAAATGGGCGTCCCCGTAATTGACATCAACGGCAGGGTGATCATCGGCTTTAACAAGCCCGAGATCGACCGCGCCCTGTCGAGGTAACTGCGCAAAAAAAGCAGGCCGCCGGTTAGGCCTTTTGGCCCATCCCCAGGTTGCCTAGGCTTCCTCTATACCGTACTATGCTCCAGATCGCCTTAGGGTTGAGACAGCGAATACCGGCGTTCTGGAGCATGCAATGAATCAAGATCAGGTAAAATCGATACTACTGCAGGTCGAAGAGAGCCCGGCTCCCTTCAGTCTGGTTTTTTCCGGCAAGGCAAATAAAAAGGTCAACGGTCTTTACAAGCCCGATTCGGCCGAGATCGTGCTTCACAACAAAAACTTCGAATCGGACAATCAGCTTCTCTATACCGCGCTTCACGAGTACGCCCACCACCTCCATTATCAGCGCAAAGGCGGCATCCGACAGTCCCGGCCCCATACACAGGAATTCTGGTCGATTTTCCACGAATTGGTGCAAAAAGCCGAAGAAGCCGGGCTTTATAACAATGTTTTCGAAAGCCAGGAGGAATTCGTCGAGCTTTCCAGGACGATCAAGGAAAAATGCCTTAAGGCGAACGGCGAAGCGATGCTGGAAATGGGCAGGCTGTTAGCCAGGGCGGCTGAGCTCTGCAGAATCCATCGGGCACGTTTCGAGGATTACATCGAGCGGGTCCTGGGCTTGCCAAGAACAACGGCGACAGCGGCGGTGGCGGCCAGTCAGATAGGCCTCGATCCTTCCATGGGCTGGGACAACTTGCGCTTCGTGGCGGGAATTCGGGACGCCGAAGAACGTTCCAAGGCTGTCGAAGCCCTTTCGGCCGGGGCCAGCCCCGGGACGGTCAAGGGCATGCTTAAGTCCCCGGACGAAACGACCGATCCCGCTGAACGTCTTTTGCGGGAAAAAGAACGAATAGAGCGAACCATCCACAAGCTCACCGAAAAATTGGAAGAAATCGAGCTTCGGCTCTCCGAGCTATAGGCGGAGCCCCTTGCGGCCTCCATGGCCCGGTGGCCCCGGGCGCGTCGGCGGTCGCGACAATTCCGGTGCCTAAGCTTGACAGGCCGGGGCCCAGCCCGGACAATGCGGACAAGAAGCCGATGATGAGACAATTCAACGCTCCCGTAGTTTTCAACCAGGTCGTTTCCCAGGGCTGGAAACTCTTGGCCTTCTCATGGCCGGAGGGTCTGACCCCGCCGATTCCCGGGCAATTTTTTACCTTTAATCCACAGGGCTTACAGGCCGGAGAGGCTGGACTTCTCAGAAGGCCACTGGCCTTCGCCTTTTTCGGTCGAGGCCTTGCCTTTGCCCTCTACCAAATCCGGGGCAAGGCTACCCAGGCTCTGGCTGCCTTCGCGGAGGGTGGCAGTCTCGACCTGATCGCTCCCCTGGGCAACTCGTTTCCCCAGCCTCTTGCGGACGAACAGGTTTTTCTGGCCGGCGGCGGCATAGGAATCGGCCCCCTGCTCTACCTGCGATCGAGCTTTCACGGCGTCGAGGCGGCGGGCGCCGGCGTCTCGATTCTCCCTTCACGGACCGGCAAGCTCTTTCTCGGCTTCAGGTCGGCCAGCCAGATCCCTTCCTTTACCCTGGCGGCGGAACGCTGGGAAAAACAGAATCAGGAAGCCAACGGAGCGGCCCGGCATCCCAAACCGTATCGACAGCCGGTACTCGCCGGGCTCGCGGATTTGCAGCTCTGCCTCGATCAGGCATTCATCGCCACCGATGATGGCTCCAAGGGTTTTAAGGGCACCGTTGTGGATGCCCTTCTCCAGGACTCCGCCCAGACGGCGCCTATCGCGACCGCGACCAGAATTTACGCCTGCGGCCCCGCTCCAATGCTGTCGGCACTGGATGCCCTGGCCCTCGAACGGGGCAGCCCTGCCCACCTTTCCGCCGAGCAGTGGATGGCCTGCGGCGTAGGAGCCTGCCAGGGCTGCGTACTTCCCGCCAGGGCCGGAGGGTATCTTCGCGCCTGCGCCGACGGCCCCGTATTCCCCCAAGGAGCTATCCTGTGGAAAGCCTGAACAGAGAGCCCGACCTCAGGGTGCGTATCGGCCCCCTCGTCCTGCCCAATCCGGTGGGAGTGGCCTCGGGCACCTTCGGCTATGGGCAGGAGTACCAGGACTTGGTGGATATCGACGCCCTCGGGGCTCTTTATACCAAGGCGGTCAGCATCGACCCGAAATCGGGCAACAGGCCGCCCCGCCTCGTGGAGACCCCCAGCGGGCTTATCAACTCCATAGGGCTTGCCAATCCTGGTTTGCCGGCCTTTCTCGACGAAAAAATTCCCTATCTGCAAAGCCTCGGCTGTCCTGTCGTGGTCAATGTGGTGGGAGAGACCGAATCAGAGTATACAACAATAGTCGAAGCGATAGAAAAGCGGATAGGAGTTCCCCGGGAAGGCATGAAAGGTCCTGTGGACGGCTACGAACTCAACCTCTCCTGCCCTAATGTGGAAAAAGGCGGTATGGCCTTCGGCACCGAGCCAGAGCTGGTCGAACGGATAACAAGGAAGGTGCGTAAGATCACCCGGCGCGCCCTGGTGGTCAAGCTCAGCCCCAACGTCACCGATATTGCCCAGATCGCCCTGGCGGCCGAAGCGGGCAAGGCCGACGCGGTCTCCTGCATCAACACCGTGGTCGGCATGGCCATCGATGTTAAAACCTGCAAACCCCTTATCGCTCGTGGCATAGGCGGGCTCTCCGGCCCCGCAATCCGGCCGATTGGCGTCGCCTGCGTTTGGAAGGTTGCCCGGGCGGTGCGGATTCCCGTGATCGGCTTAGGCGGCATCGGCTGCGCGAACGACGCCCTGGAGTACCTTTTGGCCGGCGCTTCGGCGATCCAGGTAGGTACGGCGATATTTTCCAATCCCCGGGCTCCGCTGGAAATACTGGAAGGAGTTAAAACCTGGATGCGCGAGCGGGGAGTCGAAAAGCTAAAGGACATCCCTTCCCTTTTTCGGTTTCCTTCCTGATTCAAAGCCCCTTGGCCCTGCGTTGAACAAAAATCTCGCCCGCTTCGACCTTGACGCAAAGAAACTCTTTTCCGTTGGAAAAAGTGTGCAAACCTTCGGAGAGCATGACACTGGCGGCAGCCTTCTCCGCCTCCGCCAGCGGTGGCGGGCAGAGGGCGCTTTCGGGCCACCAGGGGCCCTCGTCGGGCAATTCAAACACTGTCTTCGCCGAAGGAAAAAGAGAGAGCCTGAACTCTCCCCGTATAAGCCGTTCCGCCGCGCTCCAGGGCGGGAGGGTCCAAGGATCCCTATGCTTGATAAGTCCGGGGTTGGCAAGTCTTTCCACCGGCCAGTTCCAGGGATGGTATCCCGCCCGCTCCAGCGCAAGCGCCACCGCCGCGGCATAACCCGACCCGAAACTGGCTTTTCCCGTTGCGCTCCACCAGGCATCGACAAAATCGGACCCCGGTTCCACGTCGAAGGGATAGAGAAAACCCGCGGGCTTGCACCAGTCATAGGGCGCTACGGGCTGAAAAAGGATAGCCTGCCTGTAACCCCGTTCAAGCCTGATGGTAAGACTTTGACCCTCGGCCACCTTCTCCTCGTGCCCTTGGCCCTTTTTGTCGACCCAACCTGCCCGGTATACTATGGCCCCCATGCCTGCCCAGACAGCAGGACGGAGCGGCGCCTCGATCCGAACATCCTGCTCGGCGATGAGGCCAACAGCGCAGGATAGGAGCAAAATACCGGGAAGAAAGAAAAAAGCTTTTGGGTTTATCCTCACCAACAGACTCCCGGAAGATAAACGCCCGGCAGAGTCTTTTCCGCTTCAAGGCTGGGAGGAAAAGATCCGTTTTCGCCAGGCCGCGAGCATGCCACGAACGGGCTCGGAGGCCCAGTCCGGATAGGTCCATGGAAGGGCGTGAAAGGAGCCTTTTTCGTAGATCAGGGTGAGTTCGGCGTAAATGCCGTCCTTGAGGGCGAGCCGGTGGGCCCTGTCCTTCGTGGTGGCCAGCACGAAACGCCCGGGAGCCAGGAGCCCAGGATCCAGGTTTACCCTGCGCCGGCCCTCCACGGCGAAGCCTTCCTCGATATCGTTGGTCGCCAGCTTGATCGCGGCAAGCAGTGAAGGATCGACCAGGCTTTCGAATTCGATATAGGAACGCCAGATAGGCAGGCCCATCTCGCTGTCGTAGTAATCGGTCCACTGGAAAAGTTGCCGCAGGGTATGAGTCCTGATCGGACCGAATCCCTTCTCCAGGGCGGCTCTCAATGCGTCAGAATCCTCCGGGCGCTCCAGCACCGACAGAAGGCCCATGACGAGGATTTCGCGTCCGAATTCTTTGTTTTTTCCCATATGTTGCCTTAGCCCCTATTTTATCGCATACTTTAGAGTAATGAAAAGCAAAGCCATTATCGCGACGATACTCCTTCTGACGGCCTTTGTCTTCGCCCCGGCGGCCCAGAGCGTACCCGATGAATTCGTGACCGTATTCAACGACATAGCCGTGGAGTTCGACCCGCATCGCTCGATATACTCCAACGAGGCTCAAATCTTCACCGCCCTCTACGAAGGACTTTTCGCCTATGACGCCGCCGGACTGGCTCCGATGGAGGCGGCGGTGCGTTCCTGGAAAAAATCCAAGGACGGGCTCGTCTACACCTTCACCATAAGGGACGATGCCGCCTGGTCCGACGGCAGCCCCCTTTTGGCCGAGCATTTCCGCAGCGCATGGATACGAATACTCAAGCTGAACGCCCAATACGCGGCTTTCTTCGATGTGATTTCCGGCGCCCACGACTTCAGATTGGGCATTACGAAGGACGAGAACAGCCTCGGTATCAGGGCGGAATCGGCCAAAACCCTGGTGGTGAGCCTGAACAGGCCCACAGCCTATTTTACCCGCCTGCTCTGCCATCATTCCTTTTCCCCCATCCATCCATCCATGCTCGCGGACGATGCCGGCGCCTGGGCGGAGCGCATCCCCTATCCGGTCAACGGACCCTACCGCTTCGTCGCTTTCGAAAACGGACGCCTGTCCCTGGAAAAAAACCCCCATTATTGGGATAAAAAGTCCGTCTCCATGGAAAAGCTGACCATGCTGTTCACCGATGACGACCAGGCGGCCACCAGAATGTTCAACAGCGAGGAGGCTCATTGGTTGGCAGGCCCCGGCGACTACGACGGGCTTTTTCTCCAGGAAGCCATCCAGGCGAATCCGATATTCTCCACCCACTATTGGTACTTCAACTGCAGAAAAGAACCTTGGAACAAGGACTCGGTGCGCCGGGCCCTCGCCCTCCTCCTGCCCTGGAAGGAAATCAGGGACAGCTCGGTGTACATGGTGCCCGCCGAAACCCTGGTCCTCCCGCTTCCAGGCTATAGCGAAGCCCAGGGCATATCGGCGAGAAATAAGGACGAAGCCTTGAAACTGCTCGAAGCGGCGGGCTACCCCGAAGGCAAGGGCTTGCCCGAGCTTAAGATTTACTTCGCCGAATCGAGGGATAACCGCCGGGTGCTGCAGTTGTTCCAAACCGCCTGGAAGGTACTTCCCGAATTCAAGGTAAGCCTTCTTCCCCTGGCCCCTTCCAGATATTATCAATTCACCCAAAGCCCCGAGGGCGCAAATGGCATCGGCATGGCCCACACAACCTGGATCGGCGACTTCGCGGATCCCGAGGCCTTTTTACAGATGTGGACCCCTGGATCCAGCCTCAACGAGGCGGGCTTCGACGATCCGGCTTTTATGGAGCTGCTGACCCAGTCCTACGAAAAGGACGGTGAAAAGCGGATGAGCCTGTTGGCCGAAGCCGAAAGCTTATTACTGGGAAAGGCCGTCGTCCTGCCCATCTATCACGGCTTCGCCTCGTCGATTATAGATCTGGACTATATCGAAGGCTGGTATCAGAACGCCCTGGATATTCACCCCTACAAGGACTTGCGTTTCGGCTCGCCCAGCATAGGACCTAACGTCGCCAAAGCCGCCGGCCCGGCGCACTGAGCCTGCGGAGGCAGCAAAATGGATACCGGCGACAACGGGGAATTACTGCGTAACCTGGGCTTTCCCCTTTTAAACCTGCACTCCTCTTATGCCCATTACGATTTCGTCACGCCGGGCCGGCGGGTCCTGGTCATCGGCCCCATGGGCTCCGGCAAGACAGAGTTCAGCGCCCGTATTTGGAGGGACTCGACGGTTGCCCTGCGCAAGAAAGGCCTCGCCGCCGCCCTCACCAGCAGCGGGGCGGTGGACCGACGCAAGGTCTTCGTGGTGCGGGCCAGCCTGGACAAGGCGCGCTTCCCCGATTATCCCGACGACGCACTGGCCTACCGCGGCGGCTTCGAACGCTGCGGGGACCGCATAGGTTCCATAAAGGACTCGTTCCAGCTGGAAACCCTCATGGCCGACAATCCCGAGGTCGGCACCTGGATCATCGATGAGGCGGCCTTTTTCGACGAACGCATCGCCTACCTCATGGCCGACGAATCCAGGCGCCGGGGAGTCTGCTTCGTCTGTCCCAGCCTCGTTCTCAACTTCCGCAGGGAAATCTTCAACCAGACAGCCAGACTATTGCTGGAAAACGCCACCGACGTATTTCCCCTCACCGCTTACTGCGAACACGAGGATTGCCTGAAGGATTCGCTCTACACCTACCGTTACTATTCAGTGGACGGAAAGGAATGCCCCGCCCTCTACTTCGACCCCTTGATCATCATAGGAGGCGACAGGGCCAAATCCGACGGCAGGGAACCCAACTACTGCACCCGCTGCGACGAGCACCATTATCTGCCCGGCAAGGAATACAGCTTTTTCACCCTCAAACCCCTGGGCGAAATGGCAGCCCGGGGCAATATCGCCCCGCTTTTGGCCGAGCTGAACGCCATAGCCGGCAACATCCGGGAATCGAGGTTGTACGCCTCCCTCCATTCCCGCTACGTGGAGTGCGAGGAACCCTGCCATGTACAGATGAACGCCCTGCTCGTGCCGTGCATCGCCGAACGGGCGCTGGTCTATCTCTACGCCGAGCAGAACCTGCTCTCCGCCGAACAGCTGCGTTATCTGATCAGGGAACTCGCCCTGGACAAAGACTATCTATCGAGGCGCCTTTCGGACAACCGGAGGCCGGTCGAGTTTTGAGATGTACCGATCGTATTTAAAAGCCGCGCAACTTTTTAAAAACTCTTCGTTTTCCTAAAGAGGCGCCCGACTCATAAAATCCCGATGAAATCCCTATTATCCAAGCAGCGACAGCACCGAATCCGCGAAAAGTCCCGCGGATTCCCGATTCTCGAAAACGGCCCTAAAGTTATTCCCTCCGCCGCCGCCCCTGCCCCCGTGCTCCACCAGCAGGGTCTTGAGGCTCGTAATCAGGTTGGCCGATTTTTCTTGCGGAACCATGACGCAGACTGTTTTGTCGGGCGCAGAAAGCGCGATGGTCGAATATCCCCTGTTCGCCCCAGCCTTGACCGTCTCGAAGGCGGCTTCGGCGCTCTTGTCCTTGAAAGCAAAATATAGGGGTTTCGAAGGATCTTCCGCATTTTCAAGGGCGCGCAACGCCACTTCGAGTCCAGCGTTCTCCCGCACCAGCGTTGCGCGCTCGGACTCAACAACTGCGTTGCGCGCCTTCAGCGCCTCGACCTTCGACGAAGCTTCTTCCGGGGATGTGCCCAGGGTCGAAGCGACGGCTCCGAGAAAGTCTTTCCGCTGGCGGAGCAGCGAAGCGGCCCTGGCTCCCGCCACGAAATACAATCTGGTATTTCCCTTGTATTTTTCCGCTTGAAGAATGCCCACCAATCGCAAATCAGCGGCGGAGGAGACATGGGTTCCACAGCAGGCCACCCAATCGTAGCCCTTTATTTCAATAATCCTAATCTGTTCCCCGCTTTTGGGCAGGCTCTTTCTAAACGGAAAAGAGTTCGGGTCTTCCGGAGGACAGACATGGGGTATGTAGGGATGGCTTGCTGCGATGAAGACTTCCGCCTCGTCCTCCAGAGCCTTGATCATTTCCTGATCCATGGCCGGACAGGTCACGTCGATCGTGCTGTACGAAAGGCCCAGATGAAAGCTCAAGGTATGAATTCCGTACCTGCGCTCCAGGATGGCCGAGAGAAGATGCTGTCCCGAGTGTTGCTGGCTATGGTCGATTC
>LVBN01000102.1 GCA_001603165.1 Spirochaetales bacterium Spiro_12 | reverse complement strand
CTATGCCCTCTGCGACAGTGATTCGCTGATCGATCTGGGAAAAATAAGCCCGGATTTCGATCTCCCCGGGCTGTCATTCAAGGCCGCTGCGGCTGAGGCCGAAGGAAACCATGGCGATTTTTTCTGGGCTTTGGGGAGCTGCGCGGCGAACAGTCGAAAGCGACAGTCTCCCGAGGGCTGGCGGAGCGGGAGCTCCTTCGAGCCGGAGTGCCGGGCCCTTAGCATTGCCGCGTTCGCAGCCTTAAACACAAAACCCCTTGGCTTCGATTTTTGGTCTGGCCTCTGCCTTGGCTCGCTAATTCCCCCCGGATTGGCCGGAACCGTTGAGCTACGACTGGGTGGAAGCCTTCCTGGCGATACAAAGTCAAACCTCGCCCTAAGTGTTAAAGCCTATGCGTGCAACGCATCGTATCGGAATCATCTGCTCGAAAAACCTTCCTCGGACGCTGCGCTTAAAGGCGAAATCTCACTGAACTTCCATCGGTTCGGTTTTTGGGCGAGTATGCTTTCTTCCTCGCCGTGGAAGGAAAAGGGCCTTTATGGCCTGCGGATAAAAAAGGAACAGAGCTTCCCCGCACTGCTGTGGCGGTGGCGGAGCCAAGCCTTGCTCTGTCGCGTTGGAGCGACCTTGGGGCCCTGGGGCCTCTCCGCCCGCGCCCAGGCCGGTGAGGGGGAGGCTCGGTTACGAAAATAAGGGGGTAAGGAGCGATAATCCCAGGTTGAAAACTGCTGTCCATCTCTATCTTGCCCGGGGGGCTTCCGGGCGAAGCGAGGGTGACGAAACGGGGTTCGGCGACGATGGGGGCGGCGATGAGGATGACGATGGGGACGACGAAGATTGGACCGAGTTAAGCTCAGGAGGATCGGATGGGTCAACCGTCGCTTTGGATAAGCTGGTTTTACGTCGTTTAAAGCTGGAAACCGGCCTTGCCTGGGGATCTTCGGCGGCCCGCGGCAGAGCGTCCCTTGCCCTGGCCGCCTCCACTGGCGATGGGGGGATGAAATTCAAGGTCCATGGCGAAATAGCCCAACGGCTCGGTCTCGGCTCTCGGTGCTCTCTCCATCTGTCCCTGGCGACGCCCTCGGGCGGCTACGCGCTGGACAGCCCGCCTAAGGCAATCCCGATTATCGGCCTGGGAATACAACTGAGCGAAGGAAGAAAACCTAGGGGTACCAATTAAGGAAAAATAACAAAAAAGAAATCTTAGGTGAGCTTGCTTTGCGAAAATCGCAAAAAATGCTATTGTTAAAACAGAATATATCAGCGAGGTAATGCTATGCGTCGTGCCTTGATCGTCGTGGACCTGCAAAACGACTTCTGTCCGGGAGGGGCTCTCGCTGTGCCCGGCGGCGACGAAGTCGTGGACGTGGCCAATGAGCTGCTGGCGGAAATACCTCTTTCCGTTCTCACCCAGGACTGGCATCCCGGGGGGCACGTTTCCTTCGCATCCAGCTACGACCGTCAGGCCTACGAGCTGGACGATAGCGTCGATCCCCCCCGGGTGCTCTGGCCCGATCACTGCGTGGCCGGCAGCCCCGGCGCCGATTTCCATCCCGCGCTGAAGACCGAGCGCGCAAAACTGATCATCCGCAAGGGTTTCAGCCTCAACCTGGACAGCTACTCGGCCTTTTTCGAGAATGATGGGATAACCCCCACCGGCCTGGCTGGCTGGCTTTCCTCCCTGGGCGTGGGATCGGTGGTGGTTATGGGCTTAGCCACCGATTATTGCGTCAAGGCTACGGCCCTGGACGCCAGAAAACTGGGTCTGGAAGTGAGTATCGTAGCCGAGGGAGTGCGGGCGGTGAACGCCCGGCCCGGGGACGGGGACGCGGCGCTTAAAATCATGGAAGAAGCTGGTTGCAAAATTATTACCCTCAGAGAGATGCTCGTATGAACAAAATCATCAACAACGCGTTATTCACCGATTTTTACGAACTCACCATGGCCCAGGGCTACTGGAAGCGGGGTATCAACGATCACAAGGTGGTTTTCGACTACTTTTTCCGCAGGCAGCCCTTCGGCGGCGGTTACGCGATCTTCGCCGGCCTGGGCACCCTGCTGGACGCATTGACCCGATTCCGGTTCTGCGCGGACGACCTGGAGTACCTGGATAGCCTCGGTCTTTTCGACAAGGGCTTTCTGGATTATCTGGAGTCCTTTAGGTTCAGGGGAAATATCCTCGCCGCCAGGGAAGGGGAGGTTGTCTTTCCCCAGGAGCCCCTGCTTCGGGTGGAGGCCGATCTGGTCCAGGCCCAGATCGTGGAAGGCCTTGTCCTCAATACGCTCAACTTCCAAAGCCTTATCGCCACGAAGACAGCCAGGGTCTGGCTGTCTTCGGGCAGGGGCAAGATAATGGAATTCGGCCTCCGTCGCGCCCAGGGCGCCGACGGCGCCATGTCGGCATCCAGGGCGGCATTCATCGGCGGGGCATTCGGAACCTCCAACAGTCTTGCCGGCAAAGTCTTTGGCATACCGGTCCTGGGAACCATGGCGCACTCCTGGGTAATGTCCTATCCTTCGGAACTCGAATCTTTCAAGGCCTACGCCGATATTTATCCCGACGGCGCCGTGTTTCTCATCGATACCTACAATACGCTTGAATCGGGCATCAATAACGCCATCAAGATTGGAAGGGAGCTGGCCAAGAAAGGCCACAATTTCGGCGTCCGGCTGGATTCGGGAGACATGGATTACCTGACCCGCAGGGTGAGGGAAAAGCTGGACGAGGCGGGATTCCCCAAGGCGACCATCGTCGTTTCCAACGAGCTGGATGAGGCGATCATCGAACACCTTGTCGCCTCAAAAGCCCCGATCGATACCTGGGGCGTGGGAACAAAGCTCGTCACCGGGGGGGAGGACGCTGCCTTCACCGGGGTCTATAAACTGGCCGCCATGATGGGCGAGGGTGTCGAAAAAGCCGTGATGAAGGTTTCGGACAATCCCGAGAAGTCCACCAATCCCGGCCGGAAGCGGGTGTTCAGGCTCTTCGACGATACGTCCATGGCGAGGCTGGACATCATGACCCTGGAAGACGAAGTCCCCCAGGCCGGTGTCGAACTCATCGCCCACCACCCCTCGGGGGACTATCGCCGGCTTGCCATAAAACCCGCGAAGGTGGAACCGATCTTGCATGAAGTGATGAGGGGAGGGGAAAAAGCGAAAACCCTTCCGGGCATTAAGGAAAGCCAGCAGTATCTGGCCCACAGGCTTGAACACTTCGACGGAACCTACCTGAGGCTTCTCAATCCCCATATCTACAAGGTGTCCGTCACCGAGAGGCTCAAGGATCTTAAGCTGGGACTGATCAAGAAATACCTGCGTTCTCATTGACGACCGGTGCCCACGCCCCGGCCGGAGGACGCGACGGGGGGCGAAGCAAGGTCGAGTCGCCGGCACTGGATTAATTTAACGCCGTCGCTCCAAGGTTTTGATAAAAGGAGTCTCGCCGGCTCTTGCCTTGCGCTCCAGGGCCTGGATGAGCGTCCCGGGACTCTTGGCCACACAGAGGTCTTCCAGGATTTCGGCTTTGACGAAGCCTTCGTCCCGCATGGTTTCCAGAAAACTCAGGAGCTTGTCGTAGAACCCGCAGCAATTCAATAAGCCCACCGGCTTGGCATGATAGCCTATATAGCGCCAGGTCCAGACTTCGAAGAGTTCTTCCATGGTGCCGAGGCCCCCGGGCAGGGCGATAAAGGCCTCGGATTTTTCCTGCATAAGGGCTTTGCGCTCATGCATGTCCTCGACGACCAGGAGTTCGGAAAGCTCCAGGTGATCCACCATACCGTTGAGCCTCTTGGGAATGATGCCCAGGACTCTGCCTCCGGCATTCATGGCGGCCTCGGCCATGATTCCCATGGTGCCCACGTTGCCGCCCCCGTAAACCAGGGTGTAGCCTTTTTCGGCCAAAAGCCTGCCCATGGCGGCGGCGGTCTCGCCATATCGGAAAGAGGAACCTTCGGCGGAGCC
>LVBN01000101.1:53778-58003 GCA_001603165.1 Spirochaetales bacterium Spiro_12 | reverse complement strand
GTCCCGGCCTTCAACACCCCCGCCTCGCAGGCGGCGTTTAAGGTGATCGCGTCGATGAAAGACGGTATACTGCCCTCGTCTCCGACCATAGACTTCCCCACGGCATCCCTGGCCACCGAGGAAGCTTGGATCACCGTGTTCCATCAGGCCTACGCAAACACAGTCTTCAGCCAGGCGCCGGATAAGTTCGTCGTCGCCCCGGTCCCCGTCGGTGGGTCGGGCAAGCGCGGCAGCATCATAGGAGGTCATGGCATCGGCGTCGTGGCCGGATCCACCCATAAGGCGGCGGCCGAGCGATTCGTCGAGTTCTTCCTGCGCGACGACGTGCTCTACGCGGTGATGAAAAACACCGGCCCCTGGATTCCCTCCAAGGCCGAGGTCATGTCCAAGCTGAAGGACGATCCTTCCGATCAGATCATGAAGATGGGGCTCGCGACGCTGACCGGACCTACGCTCATCGACAGGGTGAGGGTCGCCGAGTATCAGGACTGGGGGCAGGTCAAGGCGCTGTACGAGCAGGTCATCGCCGATATTCTCGTCGGCAAGGATATCAACAAGGCCTATCTCGATCAGAAGCAAAAAACGCTCGAGGGATTCAAAGTGGATTGAGTCTTGGACGATCGGCGGGCCGCCATCGTCGTATGGCGGNNCCCGGATGGTTTCTGGCGCCGGTGCTGATATACTATGTCGCTTTTTGGATACGTCCCACCATCAGCATTATCGTGGAATCCTTCACCGATAAGGCGGCGACCTTCGGCTTCGACAACTACGCGCGACTCTTCGCCCAGGAACAGATACGAACAGCCTTTATAAACACGGTCCTCTTCACGATAGGCTCCGCCTTGATCCAATTCGCCCTGGCTTTCGCGCTCGCGCTGTGGCTGAACAAAAAGTTCAAGTTCTCCAATTTGGTTCTTTTTATAACGCTGATCCCCATGGCCTTCCCTCCCGCGGCGGTCGGCATTTTATGGAAAACAGGGCTCTACCGCTTTGGATGGCTGAACTCCTTGCTATGCTCGCTTGGACTTATGAATCCCGCCAATCCCTTCGATTGGATGTCGCTCCGCAATTTAAACGCCGTGATGCTTCTCATCATCGTAGACACCTGGACCGTCCTGCCTTCGGTGATGATCATTCTTCTGGCGGGCCTGCAAAATCTCAACAGGGAATTCGAAGAGGCGGGCTGGGTGTTTGGGGCGAATAAATTCCGGACCCTTAAGGACATTGTGGTTCCGATCATGAAACCGACCATTATCACGGCGATGCTATTGCGAATGATCGCCGCGATTCAGGTTTGGCTCATAGCGGTCATGATTTTCGGCTACAATGTCACGCCGTTTCTCGTCGAGCGCATAGCGTATAACGTTGACGTGATCACCTTCGCCAAATACGCGCGCAAAGACGCGTATACAATTTCCGTCATCGTCACGGCCATCGTCTTGATATCCGTCACTTTATATCTCCGCGTCTCAAAAGACCGGCGGAGCGAAGGCGGGGCAGCATGAGCGCGCGCCGAGGAACGCTGGGCCGAAGAGCCGTTTTCTTTCTTATTTTGGCGACCGTCATGGGCGTCGTTCTTTTGCCTGTTTGCTATTTTCTGACCATATCCTTTTCCTCGAATTACGAGGCCTACCAATTCCCCGCCAAGTTATTTCCCGCCCTCTCCTATTCGGCCCAGGTCCGCTACAACGCCGCCAAGGAGAGTTATACGCTTTTGCTGGGGAAAAACGGCGGCCCCGAGGCGGTTAAAACCACTTCGGAGGTTTCCGATTTCGTTTCCTACTGCAAGAATCAATTGAATGTGGAAATCTCCTCCGTCGAAGCCCAGACCTTATTCGATCGGGCGAAAGCCGCCTCCGGCGGAGTCGTTCAAACGAGACTCAAAAAAGATTTCTTTCGCAATTACGTGGTGTTTTTCATCCTGGCCGACGGGACGATGCGCGCTTTAGTGAATTCCCTCAAGGCGGCGGGCTGGACGATTCTTATTTCGCTTTTGTTCGGCGGAGTGACGGGCTATCTGTTGGCGCGATACAAGTTCAGGTTCGGCGGAGCCTTCGGCACAGGCCTTCTCATCGTCAGGATGTTCCCCGCCGTGGCCCTGTCTTTGCCGCTTGTCGTGTATATCATGCGCATGAACCTCTACGATACGCCCTTCGCGCTCGCGATAGTGTATTCGGTGCCCAATATCGCCCTGACCGCCTGGATCACCAGCTCGATCTTCAAGGGGATCAGCGTGGAGCTGGAGGAAGCCGCGATGGTTTTCGGGGCGACAAGGCTGAGGACATTGCTCACCATCACCTTCCCGCTCGCCTTCCCCGCCATAGTGGCCTCTTCGCTGTACGCCTTTTTGGCTGCGTGGAACGATTCCATCTCCGCCCTCATCATGACCAACGACAATCCCACCCTTGCGCTTCTGGTCTACAGGACGGTCGGTTCTTCCACGATCCCCAACCTCCCGGCCGCGGGAGCCGTGGTGCTGCTCATACCTTCGCTGATCTTCACCTTTATAATAAAGAATTATATCAATCAGTTGTGGGGCAAGGTCGCCTTATAGCCGCGCGATGGAGGAATGGAGTGTCATATCTGGAATTGAGTTCGATTAAAAAGACCTATCCCAACGGCTTTACGGCGGTTAAAAACATCAATCTCGATATCAAAAAAGGCGAATTTGTCGTCCTGCTCGGGCCTTCAGGCTGCGGCAAAACAACAACGCTCCGCATGATCGCCGGCCTGGAGGAGGTTTCGGAGGGAACGATCGTCCTCGACGGGGAAGATATCACCGGCCTGCCGCCGCGTCAGCGGAATCTTTCCATGATTTTCC
Source organism: Spirochaetales bacterium Spiro_12 (assembly GCA_001603165.1). Taxonomy (GTDB): domain Bacteria; phylum Spirochaetota; class Spirochaetia; order Treponematales; family Rectinemataceae; genus UBA2256. The sequence continues at coordinate 55,182 of LVBN01000101.1, read as the reverse complement.
AGTCCTACGCGGTGTGGCCGCACATGACCGTGGCCGAAAACATAGCGTATCCGCTCAAGCTCCGCAGAACGGGGAAAAGAGAGATCGAAGCCAAGGTGCGCGAGGCGGCCCAGGTCTGCAACATAGTGGACTATTTGAACCGCTACCCCGGACAGCTCTCGGGCGGACAAAGACAGAGGGTCGCCGTCGCGCGGGCTTTGGCCGTCAACGCCAAATTGTCTTTGATGGACGAGCCGCTTTCCAATCTGGACGCGAAACTGCGCGTTTCCGTCAGGACTTTTTTAAAGGAAATACATCGCAGCACGGGGGCGACCACGATTTTCGTCACACACGACCAGGCCGAAGCCATGGCGCTGGCCGATCGTATCGTGGTCATGAACGAAGGCCATATCGAACAGGTAGGAACGACAAAGGAAATCTACAATGGCTGTGACAGTCTTTTCACGGCGCAATTCATGGGCACTCCTCCGGCGAATATCCAGAAGGTCGGCCTTTCCTTGCGCCAGGGGCGGCTCGCCGCGGCGGTGAAGGACGCCGCAGAAACCCAGTTCATCGATTTAGGACAACAGGGCCGGTTCCCCGGTATAGAGCGCCTCGTCGAGCAGGAGGTTTTCCTGGCGGTCAGGCCGGAAAACATAACGATCGAGGCGGCCGCCGGCGTCAACGAGACGCGGGTGGAAGTCGTCGAGCCACAGGGGGCGTATACTATTCTCGTCGTCAAAGTTCTCGGCGCCGAGTGGAAGATCATGCTCGAGGGCGATATCGATATCCGCGCTGGCCAAAAAATATCGCTCAGGATCGACCCGGGAAAAATCATGTTCTACGGGGCGCAGGACAACAAGCGGATACGCCTTTCCTGAAAACATATGCGAAAATCCCAGACTTTGATCGAGCGATGCTCGGAAATTTTGAAAAACAATCTGCCCGACCAAAGGGTTCTCGAACTCCTGCCGTACCGATACACCTGTCCGGCCCGGGAAAAGTCTGTCTACCTGCCCCAGTGGCTCTGGGATTCTTGTTTTCACGCCTTGGCGTATCGGTGGTTCGACCCCGGCATGGCCTGGGAGGAACTGCAAAGTCTCGTCAGATATCAAGTCGACGAAGGTCCGGATTCGGGGATGATCCCGCACATGGCGTATCTGCGGGAAAACAAAGCGCTGGCGGCGCAGAAGCTGTTCGGGCGGCGGGATCGCAGCACGATCACGCAACCTCCGCTGGTTTCCGTCGCGGCGGCCCTTGTCCACAAGAAGGCTCCGGATAAAAGCCGGCTCGCGAAGCTTTATCCGAAATTGCGCGCCTATCACGAATGGTTCGACCGACGCCGCGACGACGATCAGGATAATCTCGCGGCGATTATCCATCCCTGGGAAAGCGGCTGGGACGCATCGCAGCGATGGGATGCCC
>LVBN01000101.1:0-53744 GCA_001603165.1 Spirochaetales bacterium Spiro_12 | reverse complement strand
TCGCGGAGGAACTCCGCGAGACCGCCGAACGGGAGGAGCTTCAGGCCCGCGCCCGGGCTGTCCAAGAGGCCGTGAGAGAAAAAATGATCGCCTGGGAAGACGAAAGGCCGCAGGCTTTCGACCTGATCGGCCACGAGGAGCTCAAGAGCCCTGTCGATCACGCGGGAAAATTCGTCCTGTTATTCGGCAAGTGCCTTTCCGACACCGAGGCCGAAACTTTTTCCGCGCAGCTGTTCGACCCTTCGGGACCCTACGAAACGAGCTACAAAATCGCCTCCACGGCGCGAACAGATCCATCCTTCGATCCGGCCGAATACTGGCGCGGCAACGTATGGCTTCCCCTCAACTGGCTCGTATGGCGAGGTTTGCGCGCCTACGGGCAAAAAACCCAGGCCGGAGCGATTGTGCGCGACAGTCTCGCTTTGATCGAAAAATCGGGATTCTGCGAGTTTTTCAATCCTCTCACCGGCGAGTCGGGAAGCAAGTACGGCCAAAGCTGCCCCCAAAGACAAAGCTGGTCCACTATTGTGCTCGATATGGTCCAGGAGAGCGCGGATGAATGAGAACTATCTGTCCAAGATTCACGATTTGCTCATTTTCATATATGGGCGCGGCAAGGGCGACGATACGTTCATCGCGCTCAAAAAATCCTTAAAAAGCCCGCCCCTCCAGGGGGAAAAAAAGGCCCGGCGAAGGGCCCCGCTGTCGGAAAAAGATGTCTGCCTCATCGCGTATGGCGACATGCTGGCGGCCTCCGAGACGGGGACCGGGGGGAGTTCCGAGACCGGACTCGGTCGGCTGGAAAAATTCTTAAGGCTGTACGATCGCGGATATTTTAGTTTTCTCCATCTTTTGCCCTTTCATCCCTACTCATCGGACGACGGCTTTTCGGTCATCGATTACGCCGCGGTGGATCCCCGCTTTGGGAACTGGGGCGACATACGTGCGCTTTCCCACAAGTACAAGTTGATGTTCGATTTCGTGCTCAACCACGGCAGCGCCCAAAGCGCATGGTTTAGATCGTTTCTCAAAAACGAAGCCCCCCGTCGCGGTTGGTATATCGAAAAACCTTCTGATTACGATCCCTCGGGGGTTTTTCGTCCCAGGACGAGCCCGCTTTTGACAGCCTTTCCGCGGGATGACGGTAGCTCCGCCCATATTTGGACAACCTTCGGCCCGGACCAGGTCGATTACAATTTCGCGGAGCCAGGGGTTTTCCTCGAGTTTTTAAGAATATTCCTGGAATACGTCCAAAGGGGAGCGAAAATAGTGCGCCTGGACGCGATCGCCTATCTCTGGAAAGAGGACGGCACAAACTGCATCCATCATGCGAAAACCCACGCCTTTGTCAAACTGCTGCGCGCCATCATCGATTATTTGGATCTCGAGGTTTTTATTCTCACGGAAACAAATGTACCTCACCGGGAAAACATATCGTATTTCGGAGAAAACGATGAAGCTCACATAGTGTACAATTTCGCCCTGCCTCCGCTCGTTCTGCACGCGGCCGTTTCGGAGGACGCGGGTATTCTCCGCGATTGGGCGCAGTCCCTTCCTCGATCGGGAGAGAAGTCCCTGTTTCTAAATTTTTTGGCGAGCCATGACGGGGTGGGACTTCTGCCCGCCAAAGGGCTTATCGACGACGCGGCCTTGCGCAGGACATTGGACATCGCCCGCCAGCGCGGCGCCCTGCTTTCGTACAAGGATACCGGGGAAGACCCCGTCCCCTACGAGCTGAACTGCTCGTATCTCAGTGTCGTGGCGCCGCCTTCCCTGGGAGACGCCGAAACACGGGCCCGCGCCTTTTTGCGCTGCCACGCCGTGCTTTGCGCCTTGGCGGGTCTGCCCGCCATTTATTTCCACAGCTGGATCGGTTCGGAGCATTGGACAGAGGGGCCGGTTTTATGCGGCTATAATCGCGCGATCAACAGAGAGAGGCCCCCCGTAAATCGAGTCGAGGCCGCGCTGGCCGACGCCGGCTCCCTGCGGGCCATGGTGCATGCGGGCTTTTCGAAAATGCTTGCCTTCCGGGCGACCGAACCCGCCTTCGCCCCCGGGTCCCCCCAGCTTGTCCTGCCCGCCGAAGACTCGATTTTCGCGATCCTGCGCGGACCCGACCGAACAGGGCGTTTCGCGCTCTGTCTACACAACTTCAGCGGCAAAGCTATCCTGTACAAGGCGAGCGCCCCGCCGATCCCCGAAGGGTTTGCCCAAGGAGCTTTCGGCGCCGAGCTGCTGCTTGGCCCACACGGGACAAGGTGGATCGCCTTTGGCGGGGACAAGGACGTGGCTGTTCTCGAAATATGATCCCGGGCGGACGGCGGGCGTTTCGCGGTAAGGCGCGCGCCGAAGAGAGGGCCCGCCGGTCCCTTTCCTTCCGCAGAGCAGGCTAGACTCTGTCGCCCGGCTTGAAATAAACGGAATCGCCCACGTAGTGCAGGCGCTCTTTCCACCATTCCTCCCGGGCCCTCGCCGCGAGTGCCTTGCCGAAAACCACCCCCGATGTGCCCTGGACGATCGTCTTGACAAGCGAACACTCGACCCAGCCCGCCACCCCTTCGGGAATCCTTAAGTCCAGCGCTTCGCCCGGCATGGAGGGGATCGAAAAGGATTCGTATTTATCCACCGAGAAGCCCGACACCGAGCCGCAACGCTCGACCAACTCCTTTTGATCCGAGCCGGGAAAGGCCAGGGCGAAAACGCCGCCGGCGAGGATGTCGGCCCAGGTCTTGTGACTGGTATCCAGGACTGCTATGAACATGGACACCGGATCGTAGTCCAGGGGACAACACCAAGCCACGGGGGCCAGGTCGTAACGGCCATCGGCGCCCTTGGTGCAGACGAACACCAAGCCTCCGGCGTTCTGCAACGAGTAGGCCCGCCCTATAGGTACTTCATTGTAGCCCTGCGATTCATAGTCCATTACCGATCTCCTTACAATACTGGAATATCGACGGTTTTCAGCCTCCGACCGCCTTCAGGTTCGCCGCTCAGGGGAGGGAAAGCCTGGTATGCAGGATCTCCAGGACCAGGTCCCAAAGATTCGCGCAGTCCGAGGGTTTCGTGGCGTAGCCCGTACCCGAAGTTTTCTGCCTGAGCACTATGCTGCCGTAATCCCCCTCGCCTCCCGCCTCCGCTTCGTAGCCTCCGGCTTTGACGCTTTTCAGCTTCGAATAGGAACTTCCCCTTCCTTTGGTGAGAAAAACCGCGTACATATAGGGAACCTCGCCGCCGGGCCCCTTGTTTACCGCGGCCTGGAACTGCACCCCGATAAAATCGTCGTCCTTCCGGGAGGGCTCCAACAAAAGCCTTATGTCCTCGGGCACATCCAGGCCCTCTGCGTCCTTGTCGAAGCGCAGATAGGGGGTGAGGACCATGCCCTTGGGGGGGGGCCGGGTCAAAACAGCTTGGAAACAAGGCATTTTGAGAGAGAGGAGCTTGGGGACGAAGGCCCTGATCCTTCCGAAATACATAGCCGGCACGAGAAACAGGGCAGCGTCGGCCGCGAGGATGGCGGTGAAAGGTTGGAGAAAAGCCAATACGAATAACACGAATGCCGTGGCGATGGGAAAAAGAATTCTGCCCACTGTCCCCAGGGCCGCGGAGGTCGCGAGTTTCCTGGACTGACGAAGGGTATCGGCGAGGCGGTCCACCTCACCCATGGAGACGGGCCTCCATTCCTCGAGGCCCTTGTCCGAAGGCTTGTTGCTGATCGGCTTCAACCCCAGGGGTACCCATCCTGAAAGGATAAGGAGAAAGCCGGGAATCAGGCCCCAGGGCAGGAGAAACTGGAGAAGGAGCCCGGCGGCGTACAGTCCCGCGCCGAGCATGATCCTCGGCCCGGCGTTCAACGAAAAGCGCTTGAATTCATAGTCCATCTCACACCTCGCATGGGCTTTCGACGCCCTCCGGCCCGGTTTCCACCCCAGTCGTCGCCGCACAAGCCGCGCCGGCTTCGCCCCGGCCGGTACCGGCCCCGGCGGAGCATGTGCCGCGCCGACCCGGGGCGGCGCCGGCCCAACCCGAGCGTTCCAGTTCCCCATAGCCCGCATAGTTCCAGTATAGGGGACAGGCGGCCTGGCAGGCGGTAAAGGAAGCGCAGGCCCGGCAAGCCTCGGGGGCGTAGCGTTTTTGCTTGAAATGCCCGGCCCGGGCGGAAAACCATACATCCTCGAAGTCCTGGACAAGAAGATTGCCCAAAGCCCCGGCGTAGGAGGAACAGGGCAGGACATCGCCCGAAGGATTCACATGGATGAGTCCGTCGGCGGCGGCGCAGCTTTTATTGCCCAGGCCCCTGGCTATGGGATTATAGATGCACAGCGGCGTGGGCGAGTACCAGTAGAAGATTCTGCCCGCAGCGGCGGCCGCCTTCCGCATGGAGTCCACGAAGGCGCCGACCTGCGAATACGGCACCAGGAGCTCGGCAGCCGTATCGATTCTCGCCGCCGGAATGTAGAGGTTCATGGAAAAGCGCTCCACGGCTATGGAGGCCAGAAAGGCGGGCATGGCGAAAAGGCTTTCCCTGTTCAGCGCCGTAAGGGTGGAATTGGTCTGGACCCTTATCCCCGCCTCCTGGAGCGCCTTGATGCCGGCCAGCGTTCTCTTGTAAGCGCCCCGGGCTCCGCAGAGCCTGTCGTGCATTTCCTCCCCGGGGCTCTCCAGGCTTATCTGGGCCGTGGTAAGGCCGGCGCGGCGCAAAGCCCTGGCGCGTTCCGGGCTTATGAGGGTGCCGTTGCTGATCAGGTTCACCCGCAGGCGCCGACGGAGCGCATGCTCGATCAAATGCTCCAGGTCTTCGCGCAAAAGAGGCTCTCCACCGGTGAAGGAGAAAAAGGGAATCTTGGCCTTGAATGCGAATACGTCGATGATCCGCTCCACTTCCTGGGTGGACATTTCTTTTTCGCCTGAGTCCTTGCCCATAGCGGAGTCCGTCGTCCCGGGAAGGCCGGCAGAGGCGGGGCGGCCAGTCGAGCCTTCCGGGCCGGCGGCGGAGCCGCAGGAGCCGGAAATGGCGTGGTTCAGGCCGCAGGAACCGGCGGAACCGCAGCCCGCGTAGCAGAACCGGCAGGCGTTATTGCAACGATAGGTCAGGGCTATTTCGCCCAGGATGGGCAGGCGGCTGAAGTTGAAATCGTAAGCGATTTTTTCGGTGGGGGCTTCCCTGCCCTCGCACAGCGCCTTGATGTCCAGAAAAAAACGTTCCACATCCCTGAGTTTCGTCTCGTCCATCCCGGGCAGGCGTTCCAGTCTCAGCCCCTTGTCCAGGGCATCCAGCAAGGCCAGGCCTGTCCTGTTGGTTTTGTACACCAGGTTGGGCGGAATAATGAGCACCTCGTCCTCCTGCCTGGCGATCAGATAGGGCCTCAGGGATTTCCAGAAATCCGGCACCCAGGACAGGTCGCAACCCTTCCTTCGACTTGGCTTAAAAGCCCAGGGCAGTTTCAATGCGCGCCCCCGGAAACGCAGGCCGAATGACAGGCGGAATGGCAAGCCGAATGACAGGCCGAGTGGCACGCCGAATGGCAGGCATCGTGACAAGCGTTGTGACAGGCCGAGACGCAGGTACCCGCGGCCCCGCCAGTCGGGCTGAAACAGCCAGAAAAGCAGGATGCGGAGCGCATGAACTCCCCATAGTTGGCGGAAAAAGCCTCATGGAGGCCCATTCGCCCATACCGAACCGGCTGGGCGTGGAGGTAGCAATAGGAGTGCCAGTACAGCCAGTGGGGATGGGCGGCTCGCCAGCTCGCCCTCCGGGCTTCGGCTTCCTCATCCCGGATGTCGGCCTCGGCCTCCATTCGCTCAGCCTCCGAAAGCAACTGGCGGTAGTAGGTCTTGGTAGCCTCCATGTCGCAATCCCAGAGTTTTTCCTGTAAATCTTTGATGAGGCCTTCGAAGAAATCGGTAAGCAGCCCGGACAAGGCTCTGCCTTCCGAGTCGAAGCAGGCCAGGAAGGCCTCCTCCAAGCCCTCGCCGGGCTTGGCGCTGGTTATGGAAATCCGCAAGGGCTCTTCCCCGAGCAAATTGACCATACCCTTGGCCTGCAATCCCTCGACCATGAGCGCCACGACCCTGGCGAGGGGCAGCTCGAAAAGCAGGGCGACCTCGGCGGGATGCAGATCCTTCGCTATCTTGCCCGGAACTTGGTAGCTTCCGGCGAAAAGCTTGGGCGGCAGCCAGGAATCCCCAGCCCAGGCGATTTGCCTGACCAAGGCGGCCCGGGCTCCGTATCGGCGCAGGTTCGCGTAATACAAAGCCATGGCCAGCGCTATGAGAACAGCCCCGATGGCCAAGGCCAGGGGCGTGGTGAGCCAAAAATCATTTTCGGAATCGTCGGGGCTGTCAGTGCCGTCGAAACCGGCGGCCCCAGGCCCGCCGTTCCGGGACAAGGCCGCGGTGAGGGGCAGATACCCGGCGGGGAAGTAGAGGGCGATCCGCTGCGACGCGCCGGCCCCGGGATTCTGCTGAAAAAACCGCAACGTGAGATAAAAAGCCCCGTCCGAGCCGGGGGAGCCGTAGAAATCCATCTTGTTCTCTTCGTTCACCCAGGTTTCGGTTTTCAGCGGAACGGCTTCGCGCTCGGTGGCCGTGAGCGTCCCGCCGCCCACCGTCACGGGCAGCACCAGACGCAGCGTTCTGGACTGCAGGCGCTGGTCCCATTCAACGGGCGCCCAGTCGAAATACACCAGCTCGCCCAGCTCGGAACTCGTGGTGGAGCCTATGAGGCCCGCGGCCGCAAAATCCCCGGCGTAATTGAGATGGTAAAAGGCCCTGCCGGAAAAACCCTCCCCATTGGCCAGCACGATGTCGTACTTGCCAAAGCCCAGGTCCCGGATGGACAGGGGAACGCGCTTGCCGCCGTTGATCTCGGCGAAACAGCCCTGGGGATTCCACACCGGATTGAAGGCTTCGCCCTGGAAATAAAAGCCATGCATCTGTCCGCCCGAGGCACTCCACTCCAGGCTGTAGTAGATATCGGCCTTGCCGTCGGCCCGCAGAACGACGGTGATGTCCGTCGAGTCGAGAAAGGCGTCCAAAGCCCAGGCGCCCAGGACGGCGAAAAGAAGGATACAAATCGCAAAGCCCATTCTGGCATATCGCTTCATCGCAAATCCTCCTTGACCGCCATGAGGCCGGCGGCCGCGAGCCCCCCGTCGATTTGAATCCTGCGCTCCCGCAGGACGGCCGCCTTCTCCGTGAGGGCGGCGACAATCCTGGACTCGCCCTCCGCGAAGGGATCGGCATCTTTGAGACCGAAGCGGCGCTCCGTGGCGGCCTCGTCCTTTTCCTTGAGATGGATATCCAGCAACTCGATGGCTTCGCTCAAGGCTTCGGCAGCCAAAGGATCGTGCCTCTTTTCTCTCGCGCAGGCTTCCAAATACTCGCCGGAGGAAAGAAGAACCAGCTGGCGGGCATCGGCGACGGGGCCTGGGCTAAGGCGCAGGCGAGCGAGCTTATCGCGCAGGGCCCTGGTGGAAGCGATGCGCTCGGCATTGACCTTGTCGGCCTGGGCCTGGCGGGCGGCGGCCGCCGCCCGGGCCCCGAAACCGCCGACCAGGGCTCCGGCCCCCACGACAAAACCCAAGCCCGCCGCGGCGGCCGCCGCTCCCGGCAAGGACAATCCCAGCAGCAATCCGCCGGCGAAGCCGAGGCCGGCCACCAGCAGGTTGGCCGCCCCCAGGGTGGATCGGAAATACCAGCGCAGATACCCGGAAAAGTCCATGGCCCCCCCTTACTTCGAGGCCTTCGCGCCCACTATGGCGTTGTAGGCAGCTTCGTCTATGGGATATCGTTCGATCAGAAGCATGGCGGCGATAAAAATGGCGGCGGGAATGGGGCCAATGATCAACCGTATTGCCTCCAGAGCGCCTTGGCTCTGCTCGACCAGATTGGCGGCGTAGCCGCCGGCGCCGAGGATGAGGCCGGTAAGGGCTATCGCCAACGATGTGCCTACCTTGGAGGTAAAGGTCCACATCCCGTAGAAAGCGCCTTCCTTCCGGTTGCCGCTGCGTACCGCGTCAACCTCGATAGCGTCGGGCACCATCGCCCAAGGCGCCACGTAGCCGAAGCCCACCCCGATGCCTGCGTAGACCATCATGGCCAGGAAGAAGCCTGATCCCAGCCTGTGCCCCAAAAAGTAGATGATGAGGCAGGCCGAGGCCAGGACGGCGAAGCAGATCTGATAACAACGCTTCTTGCCTATGTGCTTGGACACCAGCACCGAGATGGGTATACACAGCATGGCGGTCACCAAAAGGAGGATCATCGCCAGGGTCGTGAGCGCCTCGTTCCGGTAGATGTACTTGAAGTAGTAGACCAGGATGCCCTGGACAAAGTTGAGCGCCGTCAAATTGAGGGCGTAGGTGGCCAGGACGATCACGTAAGGCTTGTTGCGGAACACCGCCAGGAAGGTGGGGAAAAACTTCTCGGTGGGCTTCGGCGCTTGGCTATGGTCGGGTTCCTTGACCGCCAGAAAAGTGACGAGGGTGCTGAGGGCCATGAGCAGGCCCAGGACAGCCCCCATGAAGGAAAAACCCGCCGACCTGTTGTCGCCGAATATCCCCACCAAGGGAAGGACGGCGCCGGCGCCCAGGATCGTTCCGATCACCGCGAAACCGAAGCGATAGCCATTCAACGAAGAGCGCTCGTGGTAATCGCTGGTCAGTTCGGGGGTAAGGGAGGAATAAGGAATGTTCACCACCGTATAGGCCGTATTGAGGAGGCAGAGCGCCACCGCCGCCCAAATGCCCAGCCAAAGCTGATTCTCTATCCCCGGATTGGTGAAGAAAAGCCACATGGTCAGCGCCAAAGGAAGGGCGCCGAACAGCAGGTAAGGTCGGCGTCGCCCCCAGCGGCTCCTGGTCCGGTCCGAGGTAAAGCCCATCAGGGGATCGGTCACCGCATCCCAGAGCTTGCCCACCATTACCGCCGCGCCGGCGGCCGCCGCTCCCAGCCCCACGGTATCCGTGAGGTAGTTGAGGGTCCAGAAGCCCATGGCCGTGAAAAAAAGATTACCGCCCAAGTCGGCGGCTCCAAATCCCAGCTTCGTAGCCTTGCTCAGGGTTCCGCTCTTCACTTTTTCCCTCATGAGGTACGCTCCATGTGAGTCGAATAATTCACTATATCCAGCTGAGCGGTAAGGGGCAACCTGTTTCCCTGACGATCCTCTTTCGGGGTGCTATAGCTGTAAGCGGATTCCCGCTTTTGTCATCGAAAAAATCCGCTCAGGGCAGGCGGGCATAGGCCGCCGGTTTCACGACATAATCCCAAGCCCCGGCCCTGGATACCCGCCGCCCGCCAAAGCCCGCCTTGAATCGGGTGACTTTCGAAAGCGGATGCGTATCGAGACCGGCCGGGGACACCCCCATCAAATCCATGCTTGCATGGCCCCAGCCCGAGGCATCGATCAAGGCCGCCGCCAGAATCGCGCTGGGGCCGGCGGATGAACGCGTTTCCTTTGTCGATGCGGAGAACAAATACCAAGCGGTATCCAAACAGCGGGCGATTATGGCCGTCGCCACCGTCTCGCCCAACCTTCTCGCCAGATAGAGTTCAAGATCGAGCCTCCAGACGCGGGCGGAGCGAAACAATTCTTTGAAGTATACGTAATCCTCCAGACGCCGATCCTGGCGCTTGGCGGTCTCGAGATACAAGGCATAAAAAACCTCCAGCCCTTCCTCGCCCAAGCGCTCCACCCTGGTTCCCCTGCGCTCGGCCAGGCCGATGGAGTAGCGGGTACGCTTATCGAATCGTCCGAGTATGGCTTCTTCCCCACCCCGCAGATCCACGATCATCGTTTCCAAATCGCTATGCTCCACCAGGGATTTGCGCAGGCGGCGCATGCCCGTGGACGCGTTCATCCTTAACTCCTGCAGCCTCGGGTCGAGTACCGCTCCTTCCGAATCTCTCCAAGGCCCCGCCATAAGGTCCCAGCGGATAAAAGCGACGGCCCGGGGAAGAAAGGAGAGCACTCTGTGGGAAAGTCTTTCCAAGGCCGCCCCGGCGTCCTGTATCAGGATATGGGAGGAATCCTCCAGCCCCGGCGGCACCGCGTAGGCCATTGCATAACCGTTTCCGATGGATCGGAGTAAAACCGGGAATCCCAGGCCTGTCCGCAAATTCTCCCATCCCAGGCCTTCCTTCCAGGCAATCCAGGCAGGATGGTTGTACAAGGCGGAGGGAAACCCATCAGTCCTCATTGCTCAGATCCAGGAGCACCATGCGTACCAGGCCTCCAGGGGAATTGTAGACGAAACTCTCGCCCCGCTCCCTGCCGATAAGCGCCATCCCCAGGGGAGTCAACAGCGATATATTGCCTTTCCCTCCATCGGCCTCGTTGGGAAAAACGAGTTTATAACCATACGTCTCGCCGCTGTCCAGGTTTTTTACGGTGACATAGGAATTCGGCCACACCCTGGGCAGCTTGGAGCCGCTTCGCTCCTGGGCTTCGAGAAAAGATACCCTGCTCGCCAGCGCCGCGGCCTTGTCGGTCTTCCTGTTCGCGCGAAGCAGGTTTACCAGGGCTTTTAATCGTTTCAATCCGTCTGCGAGTATCATTACCCCGCTCATGGCTTCCTCCTAAGAAAATTATGGCTTCGCGTATGAGTGGATAATAAGAAACCATGAGTATCCCGAGTAGTCCCAGTTATCTTGTATATTTCCTGTATACAAATCTACAAGGTGAGTATTATTCAGTCATGGATAAGTGGCTCGCCAAGTTGACGGACCTATCCACCAACCTAAGCTTGCGACGGATATTATGGCGATGCCGCTCCACCGTCGCTTCGGCGATGCCCAATAGTTCGGCGATTTCCTTGCTCGTCCTTCCGTTGCGCACCTGCACCGCAATTTCCCGCTCCCGGGGGCTCAAGGAGGTCTCCGATTCAGGGCCCTTGCCTATCACTGTCATCTGTTGACGAATCTCGGATACGAGCAGCGCGAGGTAGGAATCCCTCCTGGCCTGGCTGAGGCCGCTGTCCATCGCCCTCTCGGCCAGGGGAAGCACATCCGCCGCGAGGCGCTCGCGGTAGGTGTTGGAAATCTGGATTCTCTCCTGTTCGATCGTCGAGAGGATCTCTCTCAAGGCTGTATTCTTAGCCTCGAGTCTTTCGCCCGCCGATTTGAGCCGCTCTATCAGGTTGGCCGTACGCAACATGGAAGCCAATACGACAATCACCGATTCCAAAAGCGATTTTTCTTGGGGAATGAACGTAAGCCCGGGATCGCCATAGGATAGAACGATGCGCCCTCCCCAGCCATCGGCCCTTTCCTTATCCATCGAAGCAACGAGGGGGGAGACTCCTTCATTATCCGGAGCCCCCAGATCCTTTCCCGGCCCGTTTACCTCCTGCTGGGTCAAGAAATCCAGTCCTTCGTAGCCGTAGCCCTCCGCCACCCGCCCTCCGGTGAGTTCGTTAAAAAAATATATCCGGCAGCGGGCCTGTGATGGGTAGCTCATCGCCCCGCAAAGCGCCCTGGCCACACCATGGGCGGCCGCTTCGGGCTCGGGCGCCGAGGCAGCCAAGAGACAAATCGAGTATATGCACGCCAGCTCTTTTTCCCGTTCGCGTAAAAAAACCTCGGTATTCATAGGCTAGCCTAAGATCAGGGCGAAAAGTGGTATCGTGAACGCCGACAGCACCGTCGTTACGAATACCAGGCGCGAGGCCAGTCCCACGTCGGCGTTGTAGCGTTCGGCGAACATCACGCTCTGGGCGGCGACGGGCATGGCGGTGAGGAAAACCGCGACCTTGGCCGGCAAGCCGCTTACCCCGAGCATTCTCATCATGCCCAGCGAAACGAGGGGCATGAGGACAATCCGCGCCGCGGTTCCCAGCCAGAGTTCCCAGCCCTTGGCCAAGCCTTTGAGGGGCACCTCCGCAAGGCTGGCTCCCACCACGACCATGGAGAGAGGTGTGGTCAGATCGGACATGAAACCGACGGCATCGGACATGAAAACCGGCAGATCGAAGGGAAGAAACCAGAGGATGGCGCCGATTATCACGGAGATGATTCCCGGGTTTATCAATGCCTTAGCCAGCTTGCCCCAGGCCCTGCCTCCCGAAAAAAGGGCCACCCCGTAGGTCCATATAAAGGTCTGAAAAACCACGACGAAGATAGAGGCGTACATGACCCCTATCTTGCCGTAGATGCTGGCGACAACGGGAAAACCCATGAATCCGCAGTTGGAAAAGACCGTCCCGTAGGAGACAACCTTCCGCTCCGCGTCGGGAAGTTTCCCATACGCCACCGTGGACAGGATTATCGCCATGCCATGAAGCAGAATGGCCCAGAGCCCCGTGCTGAGCAGATCCGGCAGGGCGGTTTTGGGGATGCTCCGGTCGAAGCCGGCTATGATGGTAAAGGGTATGGCGACATTGAGAATGAAGCCCGAGAGTCCCCGAACGAGATCTTTGTTGAGCACCTTGGTTTTTCGCGCGATGTACCCGATGACGATGAGGAGGAAAATCGCCATCACCCGGGACACGAGGGGAAGGGAACTCATCGGACCTTGTTCACCAGCCGCCCGATACCCTGAATCTCCACGGCGATTTCATCCCCTGAATTCATGGGCCCGACACCGGAAGGCGTCCCGGTCATGATCAGGTCCCCGGGCTCCAGGGTCATCACGGAAGAGAGAAATTCCACGAGTTCGGGAACCCCGAAGATAAGATTGACGGTGTTGGAGGATTGCTTTTTCTCGCCGTTCAGATAGGCCGACACAGCCAGATTGGAGGGATCCAGCTCGGTTTCGATCCAGGGTCCCAGGGGCATGAAGGTATCGAAGGACTTGGCCACCGTCCACTGTCCGTCCTTGGGTTGGAGATCCCTGGCGGTGACATCGTTGCCGCAGGTATAGCCCAGTATGTAATCGAAGGCTTTTTTCGCCGGGACATCCTTGGCCCTTCTGCCTATGACGACGACCAGCTCGGCCTCGAAATCCACCCGTCGGGATTGGGTCGGCCTGATGATCTCGGCGCCGGGGGCCAAAAGCGCGCTCGGCGGTTTTATGAACACCACCGGGCTGGTGGGTATGGGTAGATCGAACTCCTTGGCATGGTCCCTATAGTTTAACCCTATGCAGAGCGCTTTGCCGGGAAGAACCGGAGCCAAGAGCCGGGCCTGCGAAAGCCCGAGCCGGCCCTCGCCCTCCTTGAGCTTTGCGAAGGGATTTCCCCTCAACAAGTGGACTTCTCCTCCCTCCATCTTCCCATAGCGTTCTTTTCCCTCATACAGCAGGCGCAGCAGTTTCACGGCTTCCTCCTCGTCGTAGCCATTTTATCGCGGAGCTTATTGCTTCGTCCCGGCTTTTTCCATGATTCCCGAATAGGCCGACGCCACCGCCGCGGCGAGGCGGGCGTTGTTCTTGACCAAGGCTATGTTCGATTCCAGGCTGTCACCACCGCTAATTTCCACTATCTTATCAAGCAGGAAGGGGGTCAGCCGCTTTCCGGCGATCCCCCGGCTTTGGGCTTCGGCTATGGCCTGCTGAATCAGTGGCTCGATCACTTCCGCCTTCATTTCGTACCGCTCCGGAATAGGGTTGGCAATGACCACCCCACCTTCCAGGCCCGCCGCCCATTTGGCGTGGAGCAATGCGGCGGCTTCCCCGGGGCTTTCCACCATTTCCTCCAGCTCGAGACCCGAACGACTGGTGTAAAAGGCGGGCAATTCCCTGGTTTTGTACCCTATCACGGGCACGCCCTTGGTCTCCAGATACTCCAGGGTCTTGGGAAGGTCGAGTATCGACTTGGCGCCAGCGCAGACGACGCAGACGCTGGTCCTCGAAAGTTCTTCCAGGTCGGCGGAGACGTCCCAGCTGGACTCGGCCCCCCGGTGCACGCCCCCCATGCCGCCTGTGGCGAAAATGCGGATCCCGGCCAGAAAGGCCACGATCATAGTCCCCGCCACGGTGGTCGCGCCGGTGCCGCCGGAAGCCAAAAGCCTGGGGAAATCCCTGCGCGAAGCCTTGGTCACGGCGCTGCCCGCCCTGGCCAGGACTTCCAGCTGCGCCCGGGAGAGCCCAGCGCAGAGGCGGCCTTCCATAAGGGCCACCGTGGCGGGGACGGCCCCGCAGTTCCGTATCAGTTCTTCAACGGCGAGCGCGGTTTCCAAATTCTTGGGCCAGGGCATGCCATGGCTGATTATCGTCGACTCCAGGGCGATCACCGGTTTATTCGCCCCGAGCGCGGCGGCCACTTCCTCGGCGACAGACAGGTATTTGTTCATGGTTCACGCTTCCTTTTCCGCGATCAGCGCGGCCAGGCTCATTAGCTTTTTTTCGTCCATGTCATCGGGCACCGGCGAAGCCGAGGCCGCCGCCAAAAGGGCGGCCGACAGGGCGTAATGGACCTTTTCCCTGGGCGGGAAGCCCTTGAGGCTCGCCCAGACCAGGCCGGCCAAGGCGCTGTCCCCCGCCCCCGACCTGTTGCGGGCCGTCGGCCGCAGCGCCTCGGGCGGCAGAGGGACGACGCCCTCGTCCTTTTTCGCGCTATAGTACATACCCTTCGGCCCCAGTGAAATGTAGAGTTCCCCCGGAAGATTGCCAAGGCTTTCGATACGACGCTTGATTTCCGCCGGATTTCCCTCCCGCCTCTTCGGGAAGATCGCTCCGGGACCGTCCCCCGGAGTCTCCGGCGGCCACCGTTTCGCCGCCATGATCAAGGCTTCCCCCATGTTAGGCTTAACGCAATCGAACTCACCGAAAAGCCCCAGGGCCTTGACCGCCTTAGCCTCCGAAACGGTATCCAGAAAGAGCAGGGGCCTGGTGGCGTCCTTGAGCGTTCCGCCCAGTCTTCCGTAGCGGCGGCAAAGCCAGGCGAGACTGGTGGCGGGTATGTTTGTATCGGCGACAATACAGAAAGCCTTGTCCAAATCCTTCGCGGCCGACTCCAGGTGGCCGGGGACCAGGGCATCCAGAGCCTCCATGTCGGCGACGGCCCCCACCAGGGAGCCGTCGGCATCCAGGGCGCAAAGGTATCGCGCGCTCGGGCCTTCCCAGCGCAAGCTCCAGCCCGTATCCATACCCTTGGCCCTGCAGTCCGCCTCCATCCGCTCGCCCTCCGGATCTCCTCCGAAGACCGTGATCAGACGCACCTCCAAACCCAGGCGCAGACAGACCTCGGCCACGTTTCTTCCCACCCCGCCGAAGGCCGTGCCGATTCTCCCCGGATTGGAATCGCCCCCACGAAAAACGGCGGAGGATTGACCCTGAATATCGATGTTCGCGCCGCCTATCACGAACACCTGCGGGACCGTGGTGCTTGTCGCTGCCATAGCTTTAGATCTTCATACTATACATCGATCCGCATGATTGTATACGCCCCAAAGGCATCGGAGCGGCCCTTCCGATTGGTCTTTATCCTATCGGCCTAGCCAGGAATCGGCCCGCCCGCCGATCAGCCCCTCTTCTGGAAGGGCCCAGGTGTTGCGGTATCGGAGCCTCTCAGGATACAGTTATGCAAGCCTCAGCATCGGAAGGAGTTCTTTGGTGGATCAGATCTTCGAACGTCTCGAACGCTTGGTTAAGGCCTGGGTCAACTCCGGGACATCGACCTCGGCTCCGCGGGGACGCGGCCCTTCGTCTAAAAGCTACGGCGATCCCGATCTGGACGCCGCCATGGCCGAGTTGGACGATTATCTGGATACGAGCAAGACCGAAACCGAGCGGCGGGAAGCGGAGGAACAAAGGGCTCAAGCGCAGCGGGAGCGAAAGTTCAGGGAGGAGCAAAGCCGCAGATATGGAACTCAGGCCGACGGCGAGCAGACCACCGTCGTTGTCGAGCAGGCCTACCGATATCTTGGCCTAAAGCCTTACGCCCCCTTTTCCGAGGTTAAGGCGGCCTATAAGAAATTGCTTTTCACCTACCACCCGGATCGCAATTCCTCCTCTCCCGAGGCTTTGAAAAAGGCCACGGAGACCAGCACGCGCATCAACGCCGCGTTTCAGATAGTCGAAGCCTATGAAGAATCGAGGAAGGGCCGCTGATGGAAGAGCAAAAAGCGCCGGCGCTCTATCTTCTGGATGTCTACGCCATCGTCTATCGTTCGTATTTCGCCTTCTTGTCCCGTCCCCTCCGGAACCCCGAGGGTAAGAACGTTTCCGCGGCTTATGGATTCTTTCGTTTTCTCTTTTCCCTTTTCGAGCAACGTAAGCCAAAAGCCTTCGCGGCTGTTTTCGATCCAAAGGGCAAGACTTTCAGGCATCAGATGTACGAAGCCTATAAGGCCACAAGACAAAAGACGCCGGAGGATCTCATCGAGCAGGTCCCCCTGGTGGAGGAAATATTGAAGGCCTTGAAGATCCCCAGCCTCCGGAGGGAGGGATACGAAGCTGACGATATTATCGCCACCCTGGCCAGCAGCTGCCGCGAGGCAGGCCGGGACTGTTATGTCGTATCGGGCGACAAGGACCTTTTGCAGCTCGTGGGCGGAAGCGTCAAGGCCCTGCGCCCCCAGGAAGGATTCGGCTTCAAGGAGCTGGACAGCAGGGCCGTTCAGGAAGAGTGGGGCGTCGGTCCGGAACGGATACTGGACTTTCTTTCCCTCACCGGGGACGCCTCGGACAATGTCCCCGGCGTGCGGGGGATAGGGGACAAGACCGCCCTCAAGCTTCTGGCCAGCTACAAAGATTTGGAGGAAATCTACGCCCATCTGGATGAGATAAAGCCCGATTCGCTTCGGGCGAAATTGGAGGCCGGCAGGGCCGACGCGGAGCTTTCGAAAAAACTCATCCGCCTGTCGGATAGAATCGACCTGGGGCTGAAAGGTCTGGAAGAGCTCCATCTCGAAGCTCCCGACAGAGAGGCCGCCTCCCCGCTCTTTCAGCGGGAAGGCATGAGAAGTCTCCTTTTGGACTCAGCCAGCCCCAAGCGAGGATCATCGTCCGCCAACCTTATGGAGGCGCAAAAGGCTTCGGGTACCCTGGACGGATCGGCTTCGCCCCCGATTTCCGCTCCGAAGCGAGCCGAATCGGAAAACCGCATCGGCTCGCTTTTCGATTCCTCTCCGGACGGAGGGGACGAAGGTCCCGCCCAAAGCTCCGCCGCCGAAGAACCGCCGGAATTGCATCCCGGCGCGGCCGGGCCGGAGGATCGTTACCGGACGATACGGGACGAGACCGGGCTCGGCGAGTTGATAGACCGTTGCATAAAAGCCGGGGCCTTCGCCCTGGATACCGAGACGGACGATCTGGACGTCATGAGGGCGGCTATCGTGGGATTCTCCATTTCGCTGAATCCCGGCGAAGCCTATTACGTCCCCTTAAGCTCGCCCGACTCG
Source organism: Spirochaetales bacterium Spiro_12 (assembly GCA_001603165.1). Lineage (GTDB taxonomy): Bacteria > Spirochaetota > Spirochaetia > Treponematales > Rectinemataceae > UBA2256. The sequence continues at coordinate 36,467 of LVBN01000101.1, read as the reverse complement.
CCGACGGTCTCAGAAAAAGTCGCGCAACGTCATCTTGCCAGACTTTTCTCTTCGAAATCGCGCATCGTCGGGCACAACATAAAATACGATCTCCACGTCTTGAAAAACTTCGGCCTCGACGTCGAAAACGAAATCTTCGACACCATGATCGCCGCGTGGATCCTGGACGCAGAATCAATGTCCTTTTCGCTCGAGAGCGTGGCGTACAGGATTCTTGGATTGAGCGGCCTTTCCTACAAGGACGTGGTGGGAAAAGGCTTGCGGTTCGACTCGGTCACTATAGATCGCGCAACGCGTTACGCCTGCGAGGACGCCGATTTCACCTTCCGTCTCTATCGTCGGTTTAAAAAGGATCTGGCAGAGCAGGGCCTGGAAGAAATTTTCTATCGCATGGAAATGCCCCTGGTCCCCATTCTCGCCGAAATGGAGCGCCGCGGAATCGTGGTGAATTCCCGGCAACTCCGTTCCTACGGGCAGGAGCTGGAAAAGGAACTCGGGCAGATAGAGCGGCAGGCCTGGGAGCTGGTGGGCCATGAGTTCAACCTGGCCTCCACCAAGCAGCTGCAGGAAGTGCTCTTCACCGAGCGCAAGCTTCCCCCGCAAAAGAAGACAAAGACAGGGTACTCCACCGACACCTCGGTGCTGGAGGAACTGGCTCCCCTCGACCCCGTGCCCCAGCTCATTCTGCGCCAGCGCCTCTTAGCCAAGCTGAAAAACACCTATGTGGATACCCTGGCCGAGCTGGCGGAGCGCTCTCCGGAAAGCAGGGTTCATACCACCTACATTCAGACCGGCGCCGCCACAGGGAGGCTCGCGAGCAAGGATCCGAACCTTCAAAATATACCGATACGGGACGAGGAAGGCAGGAGAATACGCTCGGCCTTCACGGCCGCCTCCGGCAAGATGCTCATTTCGGCGGATTACTCCCAGATAGAGCTGATGGTCATGGCCCATCTGTCCCAGGACGAAAACCTCCTGGCCGCCTTCAGGGAAGGGGTGGACGTCCACCGCAGGACGGCGGCCTTCATTTTCGGTATCGACGAAAAGGATGTGAGCCCGGAGCATCGCAGGGTAGCCAAGACGATCAACTTTGGGGTCATCTACGGGATGAGCGCCTTCCGCCTGGCCAGGGACCTGGGAATCCCCAACGCGAGAGCCCAGAGCTTTATCGAAACCTACTTCGGCACCTACTCGGGGGTGGCCTCCTTCATCCAGAAAACCATCGCCGAAACGGAAAAAACGGGGTACACCACGACCCTCTTCGGGCGCAGGCGGCGCATACCCGCCATCGATTCCCGCAACAAGAACGAGAGGCAGGCCGCCCAGAGGGTGGCGGTGAACACCCCCATCCAGGGCACGGCGGCGGATATAGTCAAACTGGCGATGCTGCGGGTGGACGAACGGCTGGGCAAGGAAGCGCCGGAAGTGGCCATGCTCCTCCAGGTCCACGACGAGCTTCTCTTCGAGGCGCCTGAAGCCAGCGTCGAAAAGGCCTTGGCCCTGATAAGGGAAGAGATGGAAAAGGCCGCGCAGCTCTCGGTTCCCCTCAAGGTAAGCCTGGAAACAGCCTTTTCCTGGGGCGATATGCACTGATGGCTACGATCATAGGGCTGACGGGGGGATACTGCGCGGGCAAGAACGAAGCAGCGCTCTGCATCGAGGAGTCGGGCTTCAGGGTTATCGATGTGGACAAACTGGGTCACAAAGCCCTGGAATTAAAAACCGAAGCCCTGGTCCGAGCCTTCGGCCGCGGAATCCTGAATCCCCGGGGGGAGATCGACCGCAGGGCGCTGGGGGCTATCGTCTTCGCGGATCCAGAAACCCTGCGCAGACATGAGGCGATAGTTCATCCGGCCATGCTCGGGCTGTTGGACGAGGAGCTCGGCTTTTCGCCGAGGACCTGCATCAACGCCGCCCTTCTCTACCGCTTTCCCCAGCTGGAACGTTGCGCCCTCGTATTGGAAATCAAGGCTCCCTTGCTGATCCGTTATCGCCGGGCGCGGCAAAGGGACGGATTAGGCCCGATCGCCTTTTTACAAAGGATCGCCAGCCAGCGACCGCTCTGGAAGCTCCGTCCCCGGGACAGGCCACCCGTCGTTTTCATACGGAATGCGAACAATAGACAGGCGCTCAGGTCCAGGATAGAGAAGACACTAGCAGGCCTGGATCCGTAGGCATCAAAATCTCCTATACCTAAGCCCCTGCCGCGCCGATACTCATGGATGGAGGATCCCTCGCATGTCCGAACAATCCAGGAAAGTACTCGCTCTGGCCCTCGGGGTCAGCTTCTTCGCGCTTATAGTGGTTCTCGCCGCCTTTTTCCTATTCTCACCGGGCAAAGGCGACGACAGCGCCCCCTTCTCCATCGGAGCCAAGGCCGAACCCCGACAGAAAAATCCTTCGGACTATCTGGCGAACGCGCCGCAGGACAGCATGAACACCCAAACCACCAGCGCCGGGGACATAATCATCGTCTACGGCAACGAGCCTTCCAGACCCGGGGATGCCAAAGCCTCCAGCTCAAGCCCCACGACCATTGTCGTAAGCCCTTCGACTAAGAGCGCGAGCCCGACCCCCTCCGCCGCACCGACGACTTTGGCGCCGGCGACGGCCAGCCCAGCGCCCGCGGCGACAAGCTCCGCCCCGGCTGTCACGGGCGGCGGCGCGAAAGCGACGAGTACCACCCAGGCAAAAACCACGGTCACCACGGCAGCCAAGCCGGCGCCGGCCAAGTCCCCGGCGACGGCTCCCAGCGCAGCCGCCACCGCCAAGGATGCCCCAGTTTCGGGCGATTATTGGATACAAGCCGGCAGTTTCTCGGTAAAAAACAACGCCGACGCCTTGAAAGCCTTGTTCGAGCAACGGAAGCTCCCTGTTTCGATTCTGGTCAAGGAGGTGGATGGCAAGAGCAGGTATACCGTCAGGGTAGGCCCCTACCCCTCCCGGGCCGAAGCTTCCAAGTGGCTTTCGGCGGCAAAATCCGTAAAAGGGGCCGAACAATCCTGGATCACCCAGTAAAATGAAATTGACATCGCCTTTGGCGTAAAGGTAGTATGGCCCAAGGGCGGGTTTCCTCGTCCGAGGGGTAAAAGCCCAGACTTAACCATAAACGCTCAAGGAGATGTCGATGAAAAAGCTGATTCTAGGAGTCTTAGTACTCGCGATTGCCTTCTCCCTGGCCGCTCCGCTGGCGGCCCAGGCCAAGAAGCCCTTAAAGATCGCCTTTGTCTATATCGGCCCCCCCGGCGATATGGGCTGGACCTATGAGCAAGACCGCGGACGCCTCGCCGCGGTGCAGCACTTCGGCAACAAGATCGAAACCAAATACATCGAAAACGTTCCCGAGGGCCCCGACGCCGAGCGGGTAATCCGCCAGTACGCGGCGGCGGGCTTCGACATGATCTTCACCACCAGCTTCGGCTACATGGACCCCACCCTCGCTGTGGCCAAGGATTTCCCCAAGGTGATCTTCGAGCACTGCTCGGGCTACAAGACCGCTCCCAACATGGCCACCTATTTCGGCCGCATCGAGGAAGCCCGCTACTTAACGGGCATCATCGCCGGGCGCATGACCAAGTCCAACATCATCGGCTATGCAGCGGCCTTCCCCATTCCCGAAGTTGTCCGGGGCATCAACGGCTTCACCCTCGGCGTCAAATCCGTCAATCCCAAGGCCCAGGTGCGGGTTGTCTGGACCAACACCTGGTACGACCCGGTCAAGGAGCGGGAGGCGGCGGTAGCCCTGCTGGACGCCGGCGCCGATATCATCGCCCAGCACCAGGATACCACCGAACCCCAGAAGGCGGCCCAGGAAAGGGGCAAGTTCTCCATCGGCTACGACTCCGACATGGGCAAGTTCGTGGGCGACTCTGTCTTGGCTTCCGCTGTCTGGGAGTGGAGCACCTACTACATCGACACCATCCAGAAAGCCCTGGAGGGCACGTGGAAGACCCACGAATACTGGGGCGGACTTAAGGACAACGTGGTCAGGCTTTCGTCCCTGAGCCCCAAGGTTCCCGCTTCGGTGGTCGCCGAGGTCGAGGCCGCCAAGAAGAAGATATTGGGCGGCTGGTCCATTTTCACCGGCCCCATCAAGGATCAGGGCGGCAAGGTCGTCTATGCCGCAGGCCAGGTGGTGCCCGACGACAAGCAGCTGTCCATGGACTGGTTCGTGGAAGGCGTGGTCGGCAAGGTTCAGTAAGCATATTTTCATCGACAACCGTCCGGTACTTGGATCGGGCCGAAAAAACCAAGCTTTTTTCGGCCCTCGGGGCCTCGCCGCCTTAAGCCCAGCGCCGGACGGCTTGTTTTTACAGCCTTTTTAAGGCTCGCATCCTACCTGACAGCCCGGAGATCGGATTAAACGTGATGGAACAAAGCAACTCTCAGCCCCTGGTACGTATGGCAGGGATATCCAAGGCCTTTCCAGGAGTCCAGGCGAACGACTGCGTCGACCTCGAACTCTATCCCGGCGAAGTCCTGGCCCTGCTGGGCGAAAACGGAGCCGGCAAGAGTACCCTTATGAACATTCTCTGCGGACTTTACAGGCCGGATGCCGGAGAGATCGAGGTTCGGGGCCGAAGGGTGTCCATCGGGGGGCCCAGGGATTCCCAGGCCCTGGGCATAGGCATGGTGCACCAGAATTTCAAGCTGGTGGATTCCATGACCGTGCTGGAGAATATCATTCTCGGCATGAAAAACCAGCCGCTGGTCCTGGACATGAAAAAGGTCCGGGCCGAGGTGTTGCAGCTTTCCGAGCGCTACACGCTCAAGGTGGAGCCCGACGCGTCCATCTGGCAGCTCTCGGTGGGGGAGCAGCAGCGGGTGGAGATTCTCAAGCTTCTCTACCGCAGGGCGGAAATCCTCATCCTGGACGAACCTACGGCGGTCCTGACCCCCCAGGAATCGGCGGAGCTGGCCAAGGTGATCCGGCTCATGAAAACCGAGGGCAAATCCGCGATATTCATCACCCATAAGATGGATGAGGTTATGAACTTCTCCGACCGGGTGATGGTGCTGCGAAAAGGCAGGGTCGTCGCAGGGCTTCCCACCGGGTCCACCAGTCCCTCGGAACTCGCCCGGCTCATGGTGGGCAGGGAAATGCTTTTTTCCATCGAAAAAAAACCCTTCTCCCCGGGCAAGACGATCCTGATGCTGGACAGGGCCTGCGCCAAGGATGACCGGGGCTTAACCGCCCTAAAGGAAGTGAGCCTGAGGATACGCTCGGGGGAAATCCTGGGCATAGCCGGCGTCGCGGGAAACGGCCAAAAGGAGCTGGCCGAGGTGATTACGGGCTTGAGAAAGCTGGAATCGGGCAGTCTGCGCCTGGACGAAAGGGACATGAGCCAGGGTTCGCCCATAGCCATGATAAAAGCGGGGGTGGCCCACGTTCCACAGGACAGGGCCTCCGTGGGCTCGGTGGGCGATCTCAGCGTAGCTTCCAACCTGGCCATGAAGGAATACCGCAAGCCCTCGCTCTCCAGGGGCATCTTCCTCTTTCCCCGGCGCATAACAGCCTTGGCGAAAAGGCTGATCGAGCGATTCAAGATCATGACCCCCGGACCGGACACCCATTTGAAGTTCCTTTCCGGAGGCAATATTCAAAAGACGATCCTCGCCAGGGAGATCGGGGCCTGCAAGAGCCTGCTCGTGGCGGTCTACCCTTCCCGGGGCTTGGACATCGGGGCGACCGAATCGGTGCGCCGCCAGCTGGTGGATCAGCGCGACCAGGGGTTAGGCGTTCTTTTCGTATCCGAGGATATCGACGAGTTGATCCAGGTGGCGGATACGATCGCGGTGCTCTTCGAAGGGAAAATCATGGCGGTCATGCCCTCAGCCCAAGCAGAGCCCGAAAGGCTCGGGTTATTGATGGCAGGGGTGGGGGCATGAGAATCGTATTCGAAAAACGAAAGTCCAGGGCCCGGGGAGTCCTTTTCGCCGTTCCCGCCCTTTCCTTCATGATTTCCCTGCTTCTGACCGGCATCGTCCTCCTGATCGCCGGCGCCGATCCCTTCGAAACCTTCGCGTCCATGGCTTTTGGCGCCTTCGGCTCTTCCAACGGTGTATCGGAAACCCTGGTAAAGACTATTCCCCTGGCCCTGACCGGGCTGGCGGTAGCCCTGGCCTTCAAGCTCCGGTTCTGGAACATCGGCGCCGAGGGACAGCTCGTGCTGGGAGGAATAGCCGCATCCTGGGTGGCCCTCTTTTTCGGTCCCTCCCTGCCCGGACCCTTGGTGCTGCCCCTCTGCATCGCCGCAGGTCTAGCCGCCGGGGCGCTCTGGGCGGGCATTCCGGGCCTGCTCAAGACCAGGCTTTCGGTGGACGAGACCCTGGTCACCTTGATGCTCAATTACGTGGCGATTCTCTTCGCCGAATACCTGTACTACGGCCCCTGGCGCGACCCGAAGGGCTACGGATTCCCCGGTTCGGCGCCCTTTGTCGAATCGGCCTGGCTTCCCAGGATTTTCGGCCGGGCCCACGCGGGCATCTGGTTCATCCCGGTGATCGCCATACTCCTCTGGATTTTACTGCGGCGCACCCGTTGGGGTTTCGAGCTGAGCATCATCGGCGCGAGTCCCAAGGCGGCCAGGTACCAGGGAATCGCCGTGCAGAGGAACATTCTCCTGGCGGTGCTGCTCTCCGGGGCGATTTCCGGCCTGGCCGGAGCCTGCGAAGTAACCGGCATTTCCCATCGGCTTCAGCAGGGCCTGAATATCGGCTACGGTTTCACCGCCATAATCATAGCCTGGATGTCCCAGCTCAACCCCCTGGCGATTCCCTTCGTCGCCCTTCTCATGGGCGGAATTCTCGTGGGCGGCGACCAGGTGCAGATGATGATGGGCCTGCCCTCGGCCATGGGCACGGTGATGCAGGGACTCATTCTTTTTCCCATGCTGGCCGGCTCGCTGTTTACCGAATACCGGATACGGCTCCTGGGCAGGAGACATAAGAGAGGCAAGGAAGCCTGCGCCGAAGGAGAAGCTTGATGGACATGATCACATCGATTTTGGCGATAACCATACGGGCGGGAACCAGCCTGGTCTTCGCCACAATCGGCGAGATATTCACCGAGCGGGCGGGGATTCTCAACCTGGGCATCGAAGGCATCATGCTGATGAGCGCGGTGACGGGATTCGCCGCTTCCTTCTATACCCAAAACCTTTTCATAGCCATTCTGGTGGCGGTGGCGGTGGGCGCGGCCATGGCGGCCCTCCATGCCCTCCTCACCGTCACTATGCGGGCCAACCAGGTTGTCTCCGGCCTCTCCATCACCCTTTTCGGCAGCGGTTTCGCCAGCTTCCTGGGTCAGAGACTCGGACCGGCCGCCAACAACTTCAGGCTGGTCGGTCTCAAGGGCGCCCGTTTCACGCCGGCATCCTTCGAGGGCCTTTCGCAGGTTCCCATCCTCTCAGCCCTGGCCAATCAAGACCTTCTCACCTATATCGTCTATCTCCTCATACCCTTGAGCTGGTTTTTCCTCTACAAGACAAGACCGGGCCTCTGGCTGCGCTCCATCGGCGAGGACCCCCAGACCGCCGACGCCATGGGGATCGACGTCATCAAAGCCAAGTATTTCTACACCATTCTGGGCGGCGTCTTCATAGCCCTGGGCGGCGCCCACCTTTCGCTTTCCTATACCCCTGGATGGGCCGAAAACATCACCGGCGGCAGGGGCTGGATAGTCGTAGCCCTGGTGATTTTTTCCATGTGGAACCCTGCCCGCTCTATCTGGGGCGCCCTTCTCTTCGGAGGGATCAACGCCGTGCAGTTCAGGCTTCAGGCCTCGGGCACGACCATACCGGCGGCGTTTTTGAACATGCTGCCCTATCTGGGGACCATAGCGGTGCTTGTGTTGATGACCTGGTGGGAGGCGCTCTCCAAGAAGGTGGGATCCCCGGCCGCCCTGAGCCAAGCCTATATGAGAGAAGACAAGTAGGAAAGCCGCAAGGGAAAAACATTGCGCCCCGATCTCTTTGCAGCTATCATGAAGAGGCTGCGGATGATCGCAAGGAGGGAGCAATGGACAAAGAGCTTATCGACTCAGCGGCCGGCCGATCGCTCTGCGACCTCAGGCTGACCGGCTGCAATGTCGTGGATGTCCTGGGCGGCCGAATAATCGGGAACGCCAGCCTCTCCGTTAAAAACGGCTTCGTAGTCGGGCTCAACGATGATCACGAAGCCCGGGAAAGCCTGGATATTGGGGGCAAGTACCTGGCGCCGGGTCTTATCGACGCCCATGTCCACATCGAGTCCTCGCTCCTGACCCCCGCGGAATACGCCAAGGTTGTGCTTCCCCGGGGGACCACAACGGTGGTGGCGGACCCGCACGAAATAGTCAACGTACTGGGATACGACGGCATGCGTTTCATGCTCAGCGCTTCCGAGGGACTCCCCCTGGATATCTTCTTCATGGTGCCCTCCTGCGTGCCGGCCACCGAGTTCGACACCTCCGGCGCGGCTCTCTACGCTTCGGATATGTATCCCTTCCTCCATGACGAGAGGGTGCTCGGCCTGGGCGAAGTTATGAATTACCCGGGGGTCCTGGCGAAAGACAGAAGCCTGATGGACAAGATCGCGTTTTTTTCCAGCGCCCGCAGGCCTATAGACGGCCATGCCCCGGGGCTTTCGGGAACGGATCTCTCGGCGTACATAATGGCGGGGATAGGCTCGGATCATGAATGCACCACCGTCGACGAGGCCAGGGAAAAACTCTCCAAGGGCATGTATATCATGTTGCGGGAGGGCTCTACCGCCAAGGATCTGAAAAACCTTTTGCCCGCCGTGACTCCCCATGCCGTTTCCCGCTTTATGATCTGCTCGGACGATAGGCACTCCAACGATTTGCGGGACGAAGGTCATATGGACCATGCCCTGCGATTGCTGCTCGCCGGAGGCATCGCCCCGGTGGACGCCTTCAGAATCGCCTCGCTCAACGCTTCCCAATGGTTCGATATGAGAGGCGTCGGGGCTATCGCCCCGGGACGCAAGGCCGACTTTATCGTATTCTCCTCTTTCGAGAACTTCAGGGCGGAGAAAGTCTTCAAGGCCGGTAAACTCATCGCCGAAAACGACAGGCTTCTGGAGGACTTCAGCGCGAGGCCTATGACAATCCGGGATTCGGTCAATCTCAAATGGCTTTCCGCCGAGGATTTTTCCATCCCTGACAGGGCTTGCCCTATTCGGGTCATCGAGGCAAAGCCAGGGTCGATCATCACCGGCAGCGGCGTGGAATATCCCAGGGTGAAGAATGGTCTCTGCGTCGCGGATACGGAACGGGATCTGGTTAAAATATTCGTCATCGAGCGTCATTCCGGTTCGGGGCGCATCGGAAAGGGGTTTATCAGGGGAATGGGACTGCGCCGAGGGGCTATCGGCGGGACGATCAGCCACGACTCGCACAATATGATCGTGGCGGGCGTGGACGACAGGTCCATTTTCAAGGCGGCCAAGCATCTGAACAAACTCAAGGGCGGCCTTGTCTACGCAGTGGGCGACGAGGTCCTTCTGGACCTTCCCCTGCCGGTTGCCGGTCTCATGAGCGACAGGAACGCCGATTTCGTCATCGATAGACTGAGGAGTTTCGAGGAGCTTTTCGCGAAGGAGGGAATCGCCAATCCTTCGCCCCTCATGACCCTGTCGTTCATGGCCTTGCCCGTAATCCCCAGCCTCAAGATCACCGACGCCGGGTTGATCGACGTGGACCGCTTCGTTCCCGTAAGTCTGTACGCCGAGACACAGGACAAGAATGAGTGTTGAAAGGGATAATTAGGATGAAAGTACTGGTCAACAATACATGGGTGAGTCCCAAAACCTTCAGCGGCCGGCCGGCATTGGATTTCATACGCATGGAGATGAACCTCAGGGGAACCAAGGAAGGCTGCCGCGAAGGGGACTGCGGAGCCTGCGCCGTGATGCTCGGCGAACCCCTGCCCCTAAAGTCCGGTGGAGGGACCCGCCAGGCCGCCGCGCCTGGGGGAAAAGACGGAGGAACCGGCGCCGCGGACAGGGAGCGGCGGATCTGGGTGCCACGTTACAGGGCTGTCCCCTCCTGCCTTCTGGCTTTGGGCGATCTGGCGGGAAAACATTTAATTACCATCGAGGGGCTGTCATCGGTGTCCGGGGGTTTGAGCCCGGTGATGGGGGCTTTCCTTGAAGAAAACGCCAGTCAATGCGGGTTTTGCAGCCCCGGTTTTATCATCAGCCTCAGCGCATGGCTGGCCGAATCGGAGAAGTTGGACATCCAGGGAGCGCTCAAGGCCGTGGACGGGAATCTTTGCCGCTGTACGGGCTACGGGGCCATACGAAGGGCCGCGGAACGGCTGACGAGGGATTTCGCCGATCTGCCCGAGGACAGGATGGCCCGGCTCAGGGTTCTGGTGGAAAGAGCCGTGCTGCCATCCTCGGTTCTGGACTACGCGGCCTCCGTCGGAACGCCGCTCGCGGAAGAGGAAAACCTCGCCGGGGACAAGCTTGCCGAAGCAAGGACCATCCTGGGGGGCGGAACGGATTTTTACGTGAGAAATCCCGAACCCGAGGAGGGTTTTTCGCCCCTGCTGCTCGGTACCTCCCGAGCCTATTCGGAGATCGCGAGGGTGGACAGCGATGGAAGACACTGGCTGCGTCTGGGCGCCGCGCTGCGGATCGCCGATTTCTTCGCCTCCGAGGCTGTGCGGGAAAATATTCCGGGCATAGAGGAGTTCGAGACCCAGTTCGCGAGCAGCCTCGTCAGGAATCTCGCCACCCTGGGGGGCAATATCGTCAACGCCTCGCCGGTGGCCGATCTCAGCGCCATGCTTCTGGGCCTGGGCGCCTGGGTCGAGCTTGGAAGCCTGTCAGGAGCCGGGCGGGAAAGGCGGCGACAGAGTCTGGATTCTTTTTTCATAGGGTACAAGAAAACCGCGATGGAAGCCGGGGAATTTGTCGCGGCGATTCTGCTTCCCGCCAGCAGCGAGGGTTCGGAGTTCGCCGGCTCGGGAGCCTACGACGGGGAACAGGGCGGGAAATCCCTTACGGGACGCTTCGAGGGGGGCATAGGCTTTGGCGCCCGGGGGGGCAGACTCTTTTTTTCCTTCGAAAAAGCCGCCAAAAGGGATAATCTGGACATCGCGGCGGTCAACACAGCCATGTCCTTCAGAATGGACGACGCCTTCGCCCGCTCGGTGCGGATCAGCGCGGGAGGGGTGGCCGAAGTACCCCTGCTCCTCGGCAAGGCGGCTTCGGCCATGGAAGGAAGCCGCATAAAGGGTGCCAAGGCGAAAGACCTGGCCGAACTCTGCCGGACTGTAAGAAAACTGGCCGAGGAAGAGCTGCGTCCCATCGACGATGTGCGGGGATCGGCTTCGTACCGGCGATCCATGATCGGCCGGCTCGTGCAGGCCCACTTCCTGCGTTTTTTCGCCCGGGACGGCATTGCCGAGGAGCTTGAGCCATGAGGACCATCGACGAATCAATCGGGCATCTTCGGGGCGAGACGAGGTACATCGACGACCTTCCGGAACCGAAGGGTTGTCTCCACGCGGCGGTCCGCCTTTCCGAGAGCGCCAGGGGAAGGATTCTCTCCATCGATGCGGATGCCGCCCTCGCCCTTGATCCTTCGGTGATGGTGCTCAGGGCCGAGGATCTGCCGGGTGAAAACCAGATAGGCTTCACGAAACCCGACGAGCCGGTCCTGCCCGAGGAAGAATGGGAGTATTGGGGCCAGCCCATCGCTCTCGTTCTCGCCGAAACGAGGCAGCTCGCCCGCAAGGCCGCCGCCGCCCTGGTCGTCCACTGGGAAGAGTTGCCGGCGCGGATCGACCCCAGGGCGGCGGCGGCCGGGGGCGACTTCATCCTACCATCCAGGAGCATTGTCTGGGGCGATGCCCAAAAAGCCTTCGAAGACTGCGCCTTCGTGGTCTCGGGCAGGGTCGATTCGGGCGGGCAGGAGCATGTATACCTGGAGACCCAGGGAGCTTACGCCGAAGTGCGGGACAACGGAACGCTCTTCCTGATCTCCAGCACCCAGGGGCCGACGGGGGTCCAGCGGGCAGTCGCCCGGAGCCAGGGACTTCCCATGAACAAGGTGGAGGTGGAAGCCCGCAGGCTGGGCGGAGCCTTCGGCGGGAAAGAAGACCAGGCCGCGCTCTGGGCCAGCCTGGCCGCGCTGGGAGCCCGGGCCTCCGGCAAACCGGTAAAACTCTACCTGGACCGGAAGACCGATTTCAGGGCTACGGGAAAGCGTCATCCCTATACCAGCGACTTTAAAATCGGCGCCGACAAGGAGGGCCATATCCTCGCCTTCGAGGCCGAGTACTTCCAGAACTCGGGCTGCAGCTGTGATCTCTCCCCCGCCATACTGGCCAGGACCCTCCTCCACGCCACGGCCTCCTACCGGGTACCCAACGGCAGGGTGGTCGGCCACATGTGCAGGACCAACCTTCCCTCATTTACCGCCTTCAGGGGCTTCGGGGCTCCCCAGGCTTTTTTCGTGTTCGAAGCGGCCCTGGACGCCCTCGCCCAGGCCATGGCCCTGCCCAGGGAAGAACTACAGGGGAAAAACCTCTACCGAGAGGGGGACAGAAGCTACTTCGGAATGCCCATGAAGTCGGTGAGAGCCGAAGAGGCCTTCGGCCGGCTCAAGGAACTGACCGCCTGGGATAGGCTGAAAGCCGAAATCAAAGATTTTAACGCCAGCCATAGATTTGAAAAAAAGGGAGCGGCCCTGCTGCCGGTCTGCTTCGGCATCTCCTTCACCAAACTGCCCATGAATCAGGCCGGAGCCCTGGTCCACGTCTATCAGGACGGATCGGTTCTCGTGTCCACCGGGGCGATCGAGATGGGTCAGCAGGTATCGCGCAAGATCAGGGTAATCGCCGCCAGGACCCTGGGCATCCCCCAGGAATGGATTCGGGTGGAAAGAACCAGCACCCTCACCGTGGCCAACACCGTTCCCACGGCGGCCAGCACGGGCAGCGATCTCAACGGCATGGCGGCCAAGGCTGCCTGCGAAACAATACTGTCCCGGCTCAAGACAAAGGCCGCCGAGTTACTCTCCTCCCCTGTCCAGGAGATGGATATCCACGAAGGCAGGCTGCGAAGAAAGGGCGGGGACGCCGCCATCGGATGGAAGGAACTCGTGGAGGCCGCCCACGCATCCCGTATCGATTTGTCAGCCCACGGCTTCTACGCCACTCCGGGACTTTTCTATGACATGGAAACCGAAAGAGGCAGCCCCTTTGCCTATCATGTTTACGGGGCGGCCTGTGTCGTCGTGCGGCTGGATGTGCTCAGGGCCCGCTGTAAAGTCGAGTCCGCGCATATCGTCCACGATTCGGGCAACAGTTTGGACGAAAAGGTCGACCGCGGACAAATAGAAGGAGCATTGGCCCAGGGCCTGGGTTGGACGCTCCTGGAGGACCTTCGCTTTGGTCCCGACGGACGGCTGCTTTCGGACAGCTTGTCCACCTATAAGCTTCCGGATATTTCCTTTATGCCCCAAAAGCTCGTGGTAGACATTCTGCCGGGAAGGGAAAACCCAACGACACCCTTCAACTCGAAGGCCGTCGGGGAACCGCCCTTGCAGTACGGCTTAGCCGCCTACTTCGCCCTGCTCGAAGCCCTCAGGGCGGCGAAACCCCAGGGCGAAACCCGGTATGATATTCCCTTCATTCCCGAAAAAATCCATGCCTTTCTCTCTGGGAGTGCCTTATGATAATCAAAGAAGCCCTGGCCGCCCTGCCGGGGGAATCGGATTTCAAACGAGTCGATATCGTCATAAAAAAGGGTAAAATCGAAAGGATCGCCGTCCCGGGATCCCTAGACGCCGAAGCAAGTTCTCCGGCGGGGCGGGATGTCCTCGATGCCCGAGGCCTTCTCCTCTTTCCCGGGGCGATAGATCCCCATGTGCATTTCGATGAACCCGGCTTTACCCATCGGGAAGATTTTCTCCATGGGAGTTCCGAGGCTGCCCGGGGCGGTGTCACCACGGTTATCGATATGCCCTGCACCTCCATACCCCCGGTGACGAGCCTGGAAAACCTCAAGCAAAAGCTGAAGGCGGTCGCCCCGTCGTCGGTGGTGGATTTCGGGTTTTTCGGCGGCGTAAACGGCAAGAGCGACGAGAAGGCGATCGCCGAAACGATACATAGCCTTAGTCCAGAAGTTTTAGGTTTTAAGTGTTATTTCGTATCCGGCATGGAGAGCTTTACCGCGGTGTCCGAAAGGCAGTTCGCCCTGGCGGTGGAGGCATGCGCACAAGCCGGAAGGCCCCTCCTTCTTCATGCCGAAGATCCCGGAGTCATCGCCGAAGCCCAGGCCCGTCTGGCCAGGGAACGACCGGCGGAAACCGGAGGGGGGGAAGCCCAGCTTTCGAAACTCAGGGCGGCCCCGAGGTTTCATTACATGGGCGGGCCCGCGCCGAGGGACGTCTTGAGCTGGAGGGACTACTATGCTTCCCGTCCCATGGAGGCGGAAACCGCCGCCTGCGCCACAGCCCTGAGGCTGGCCGGCGGCAGGGCCTCAAGCCTTCATATCGTTCATATAGGCACAGCCGAGGCTGCCCAAATGGTCAAGGCCGCGGGAGGATCTTGCGAAACCTGCGCCCACTACCTGGCCTTCGACGAGGAGGATTTCGAACTCCTCGGCCCGGCACTCAAGACAGCTCCGCCGGTCAAGGAACCGGGGCAAAAAGCCCTTCTATGGAGGCTCCTGGCTTCGAGGAGGATCGACTTTGTCTCCTCGGACCACGCCGGAGCGCCGGAATACGAAAAATTCACCGGCGACCCTTTGAGCGCTTACGGCGGCATACCCGGGACGGGAATGCTTTTCCCCTATCTGCTTTCGGAAGGCCTCTTTGCCAAACGCCTGACTCTCCAGCGCTTTTTACAAGCGACAGCCGGCGCCGCAGCCGAGCGCTACGGTATTTCCGGGGGCAAGGGCTCCATAAGCCCGGGGAAGGACGCCGACCTCGTGCTGGTGGATCCCGAGCTCTCCACCCTGGTGGAAGCCGGGAGCATGTTGTGCAAGAATAAGATCACGCCCTTCGCGGGCATGAGGCTGGCCGGCTCGGTGGCCGGAACCCTCCTGCGGGGGAACTGGGTGTACCTTAGCTCCGGACTAATCGACGGGCATGGAGCCGTCCGGGCTCCGACGGGCGGGCCCCTAGATAAGCCAGGCATCGTCGCCTCCCCGGGAAGCGGCAAATTTGTTCGATGGGGATATAAATAATGGCAAAAGTGATGAAACCCAGCTCGCTCAGCGGCATTCTCAGGCGGGCGGCGGGAGAGTACAAGGCTAAGTCTTCCATCTTCGAGATTCCCGCCGCCCTTTTCGACTCGATCTTCGAGATAGAGGCCGAGAGCCCGGGCTTGGCGGTGATGTCGGGCAGGGCGAGCATTCCCGTAGGTCCGGCCGCCGGACCGCATACGCAGATCGCCCCCAATATCCTGGCCGCCTATTTGGCGGGCGCCAGGGTATTCGAATTGAAGACCGTCCAGATCAAGGATCGGCTTGAACTGGAAAAGCCCTGCATAGACGCCCTGGACGAAGGCCAAAACGTGGAGTGGTCCACCGAGTTGAGCCTGGACGAAGCGCGGAGAGAATACCTGAACGCCTGGATCGTCCTGCATCTTTTCGCCTTTCTCTGGTCCCGGAAGCCCAGCGACTTTTTCTTCAACCTCTCGGTGGGCTACAGCCTGGAGGGAATAAAGAGCCAGAGGATGGACAGCTTTATCGAGGGGATGCGCAGGCCGGAGGTTCATCCCTACTGGGCTCAGGCCTTGGAAGAGCTGGAGACCTTTATTCGGAGCCCTGACTTTGCCGCGGCCTTCGGAGAGGCGGCGGCGGAAAAAGCCCGGCATATCGCCGCCCATATGCCGGTGAGACCCGTGCATTCCGTCACTCTCTCGACCATGCACGGCTGCCTGCCTGAGGAAATCGAAAAAATCGGCCTTTATCTGATTCAGGAAAAGGGCTTCGACACCTATATAAAGCTCAATCCGACCCTGATTGGTTATGACAAGGCACGCTCCATCCTCGACACCTTGGGTTGGGAAAATATCGGTTTGAAACGGGAGAGCTTCGAACAGGATCTTCAGATGGATCAGGCGCTCCGGCTATGCCGACGACTTTCCGAGGCCGCCGGCGCCAAGGGCAGGCGCTTTGGCATCAAGCTTTCCAACACCCTGGCAAATCTGAACGACGGCGAAAGGCTGCCCGGCGCCGAGCGCTACATGTCCGGCCGCGCACTTTTGCCCCTCACGCTGAACCTGGCCGCATCACTCTCCTCAGCCCTGGGCGACTCGGCACCCCGCTTTTCCTACTGTGGGGGAGTTTCCGCCTTCAACGCGGAAAAGCTCATCAAGGCTGGTTTAGGTCCTCTCACCCTGGTCACCGACATCCTCAAGCCCGGCGGTTACCTGCGCCTGGTTCAGATAGCCAAGCTCGCCGCGGAAGCCCTTCCTCTGCCCTTGGAACAGGAAGAGAGGGATCCTGAGGCGCTGGAGCGCCTGGCGGAGGAGGCGCTTTCCCGTCCCGAGTACAGGGGAGATTGGAAGAAAGGTCACGCGTCGATCGGGAAAAATCTGCCCCTCTTCGACTGTTTCGCCGCGCCTTGTATCGCCGCCTGCCCCGTCGGCCAGAAAGTCCCCTCCTACATAGAGGCGATGGGTCGAGGCAGGGCTGATCAGGCCCTGGCGACGGTGCTTTCGGACAATCCCCTCCCCGGTATCACCGGGACCCTCTGCGACCATGTCTGCCAGGAACATTGCTCCCGTAACGACTATGAGGGGCCGGTACTGATCCGGGAAGTGAAAAAGGCTGTTGAAGCGGCATCGAGGCTGCAAGTTCAGGCCCTCGATCCAGGGACGACCCTGCCGGGTCCGGAGAGGCGAGAGGGGATTGATCCGGGAGCGAGGGGCGTGGAAGCCAGTGTCCCGGAGGCTTTCGATTTCGATGCCGTCGCAAAGCCTCGGGCGGTGGCGGTTATAGGAGCCGGACCCGCCGGCCTCTCCTGCGCCTACCACCTGGCCCTGGCCGGCGTCAAGGTTACGGTATTCGAGGCGGGTCCGGCCCCCGGAGGGGTGCCCACCCAGCTCATTCCGCCGTTCCGCATAGCAAGTCAGACAATCAGGCGCGATATGGACCGGATCGCGGCGCTGGGGGTGGAGTTCGAATTCGGCGCGAGGATAGAGTCCCTGGACGCCCTTAAAGGCCAAGGCTACTCCCTTTTCTTTATCGCCACGGGTGCCCCCAGGGAAAAGACCCTTCCCCTGGAAGGCAAGGGACTCAAGGTCATGGGCGCGTTGGAGTTTTTAAGGCGCTTCCACGCCGGCGACCTGGACTTCATGAAAACGCTGCGGCGGGTCGTCGTAGCCGGCGGAGGCAACACCGCCTGCGATGCGGTCAGGGCCGCGACCCGCATCGAAAGCGTGGAGCAGGTCCTGCTCTCCTATCGGAGAACAAGAAGGGAAATGCCCGCGGACCTGGAAGAACTGGAAAACGCCCTCGCCGAAGCGGGAAAACTCAACGGAGAATCCGGTCGTAATTCCCCGGGGAAAAAGGCTACAAAAATTGACGAGTTTCGCAGAGCCTCCCCCCTTCTCGAACTCAGCGTGCCCGAGGGCGCAAGTCCGGGAAGGCTGAGGCTGAGGAAGATGCGCCTCGGCGAAAAAGACTCATCGGGCCGCCGCAGTCCCGTGGCCACCGGGGAAAGCCTGGACATCCCCTGCGATCTCTTGATAGCCGCCATCGGCGAAGCCCCCGATACCGCCTTTTTCAAAGCCTTGGGCCTCGACGGCGAAAAAGGGCAACCGCCCTCCGTCGATCCTTTGACCATGGAGACGGGGACCGCCCATATC
Organism: Spirochaetales bacterium Spiro_12; assembly: GCA_001603165.1. Classification (GTDB taxonomy): domain Bacteria; phylum Spirochaetota; class Spirochaetia; order Treponematales; family Rectinemataceae; genus UBA2256. The sequence continues at coordinate 18,633 of LVBN01000101.1, read as the reverse complement.
TATATCGGCGGCGACGCCCGCCAGGGTCCGTCGTCCATTATCGCGGCTGAAGCCGACGGACGCAGCGCCGCGAAGGCTATCCTGGCAAAGCTCGGGAGGTCCCTCCCCGAGGCGGACTACCAAGCCTTGGCGCCTAAAAAAGAATCGCTTCTGCGCAGGGGGGAACTGATCTTTTCCTTGGATCCTTCGACTTCGGGCCCGACCGACCCGGCTTTCGCCTCCAGGGAGGCGGAACGCTGTCTGGCCTGCGACTCGGCCTGCCTGCGCTGCGTCGAAGTCTGTCCGAACAGGGCGAATATCTTCATCGAAACTCCGGGACCTTTTTCCCAGTGGGCGCAGATTGTCCATCTGGACAGGTACTGCAACGAATGCGGAAACTGTGGTTTCTTCTGCCCTTACGAAGGCGAGCCCTATAAGGACAAAGCCACGCTCTTCGACACGGCAGAAGAGCTAGAGACTTCGACTAATCCAGGTTTCGCCTTTATCTTCGACGGCCTGCCGTCCCTGGCGCTGCGCGCCCATCCGGAGGAAAAGCCTATCCACCTCGATTACCCGGGCTGGAACGGAGCTTCTTCGCCGGCGGGAACCGCCGCCATGGTGGCCCTTGCCCGGGAACTGTACAGGAATCACTCCTACCTGCTGGAGACAAGCCCATGATCCTTTTCGAAAACACAAGGCTCATATCCTTTGCTCCGCCTGCGGTGTCGGCTCCCCTGGATCTCGTCGCCTGGGAGCCCGGGGAAGACGAAGGCCAGCCAGGCAAAATCGCCGCCATCGGAAAAGAACTGGCAAAGCGCTTCCCCGGGGCGGGGAAAACCGGCGCGGGAGGCTACCTGTCCCCCGGCCTCGTCTGCGCCCACAACCATCTCTATTCGGCGCTTTCCAGGGGTATCGGCGTGCCGATAAAGCCTTCCAAGGACTTCGTCCAGGTGCTGCAACATCTCTGGTGGAGGCTGGACAGGGCCATCGATTTACCGATCCTAAAGGCCAGCGCTCTGGCGGGGGGCGCCGAAGCCCTCTGCGCCGGAGTGACTTCGGTGGTGGATCATCATGCGGGCCCCTCGGCCATAGACGGTAGCCTCTCGGTGCTGGAGAACGCCTTCGAGGAGCTGGGATTGAGGGGAATCCTTTGCTACGAGACCAGCGACAGAAACGGCAAGGAAGGCATGAAGGCGGGGATCAGGGAAAACCTGCGCTTCGCCGCCGAGGTCGACCGATCGCGCGCGGCTGGCCGAGGGATATTGGTGGAAGCCGCCATCGGGGCCCACGCGGGCTTCACCTTGGGCCCGGAGAGCATGGAGCTCTTAGGCGAGGCGGTGAACTCCTCCGGGCGGGGCATCCACATTCATCTCGCCGAGGACCGCTTCGATCCCGCCCAGTCCCACAGCAGCTACGGCAAGGATTTGATGGCGAGACTGGAGGAAGTGGGCGCCCTGAACGAAAAAAGCATCATCGCCCACGGCCTCTGGCTTTCCCGGGAGGAAGTGGAGCTGATGAACGAAAGGGGCGCCTATCTCGCCCATAACGCCCGATCCAACATGAACAACGCCGTCGGCTATAATGATCTTTTGCACAACCACCGCAAGGTAGTCCTCGGTACCGACGGAATGGGATCCGATATGCTGGAGGAATTCAAATTCGCCGTATTCCGCCACAGGGAATCCCAGGGACCTTGGTGGCCCGGGGACTTCCTGGCCTGTCTTGACCGGGGCAACCGCCTGCTGGAAAACTATTTCGGCGGTTCTTTCGGAAGACTCGAAACGGGGGCGGCGGCCGACCTCGTGCACTGGGACTACGATCCCCCCACCCCCCTGGAAGCGGGCAATGTGGCGGGCCACCTGGCCTTCGGCCTGAGTTCCAGATCGGTACGCAGCGTCGTGGTAAACGGCCGGCTCAGGATAAAGGATAAAAAACCGCTCTTCGACCTCGAGGCGATCGGGGCGGAAGCAAGAACGCAGGCACGGCGCCTGTGGAAAACCATGGAAGGAATCGCATGAACATCGCAAGGAAAATCTTGGACAAAGCCAGGGCGTACAGGGACTACAGCGCGAAAAACCTGAGCGCCATAATTCAGGTTCCCGCCTTCAGCGGCACGGAAAAGGAAAGGATACAGCTCCTGGAAGGGCTCTGCCGGGAAGCCGGCATGGAAGACCTCAGGATAGACGGTCTCGGCTCACTTATCGGCAGGGTGGGAAAAGGTTCCAAAAACCTGGTTTTCGACGCTCATATCGATACCGTGGCCGCGGGCGACGAGTCCCAATGGAAGAGTCCCCCATTCTCCGGAAAAATAGCCGACGGTCTCGTGCATGGGAGGGGCGCCACGGACCAGCTGGGAGGAGCCGCGGCGATGATCAGCGCGGCCCGGATTCTCAGGGATTTATCATACCAAGGTGACTTTTCTCTCTGGTTTTCCTTTACCGTACTGGAGGAGGACTGCGACGGCCTTTGCTGGAAGCATCTCATCGAAGAAGAGGGTTTTGTCCCCGACTTTGCTGTCTCCACCGAACCCACATCCTTGCGGCTCTACCGGGGACACAGGGGCAGGATGGAGATTCAGATCGATATCCGCGGCCGTTCCTGCCACGGCTCGGCGCCCGAACGGGGGGACTCGGCGGCATACAAGGCCGCCCGGGCCGCCCTGGCCATAGAAAAGCTGAACGGCGAACTCAAGCCCGACGAGGACGAATTCCTGGGCAAAGGCACGATCACCGTATCCCAGATCAAGGTTCAGGGTCCCAGCCAATGCGCCGTGCCCGATCAGGCCATGCTCTACTGCGACCGGCGTCTCACCTGGGGCGAGAACGACCGCATCGCCATAGCCCAGGTGGAAAAAGCCCTGGGCGAGGCGGGGGTGGACAATTTCAGCGTCGCGATGCCCGAATACAGAAAACCCGCCTATACAGGCAAGGTCTACGCCCAGGAGCTGTATTTCCCCACCTGGAAGATAAAAGCCGACCATCCCCTGGTGAGGGCCGGGGTCGAAGCCTACGGCGAACTCTACAACAAGCCGCCGGTGGTGGATAAGTGGACCTTTTCGACCAACTGCGTGGCTATCTGCGGCCGCCATAGCATCCCCTGCATAGGATTCGGACCCGGCGACGAGGTCCAAGCCCACGCCCCCAACGAGGTCAATCGGATAGAGGACCTGGAAATCTGTTCCGCTTTCTACGCGGCCCTGCCTTACGCCCTGGAAAAACGTGTATGAAATGGTTTTATTCCTGCCCCGGCTGCGGGAAGACCTATGCCATAGAGCCGGGTCGCTATCTCTGCGATGACTGCGCTGGCCGCGCAATGCCCGGCCAGCCTTTGGAGGGCGTGCTGGAGTGCCTCTGGGCGGCCGATGCGGACGATGCGGACATGAGGGCCGCCAGGGAAGGAAGGCTCATCCCCCTTCCCGTGGAACAGCGCTTTTTCCCTCCCCTCCCTGTGGGCAATACCCCCCTCTGGGCGCCGGGGCGTCTGCGAAAAGAATTGGATGCCCCCGGGCTCTTCCTCAAAGACGACACCCGCAATCCCTCGGGTTCCTTCAAGGACAGGGCCAGCTGGCTCGTGGGCGCTTTCGCGCTGCGACACGGAATCAAGGAAATCGCCCTGGCCTCGACGGGCAACGCCGCCTCCAGCATGGCCTGCGTAGGCGCGGCGGCGGGGATCAGGGTGAAGGTTTTCGTGCCCGCCTCGGCCCCCGCGGCCAAGCGAATCCAGGTGTTGCAGTACGGCGGGGAGCTGGTGGAGGTGCGGGGAACCTACGATAAGGCCTTTGACGAATCCCTCGCCTACACGGAGGCCACAGGGGTTCTGTCCCGCAACACGGCCTATAATCCGCTGACCATAGAAGGCAAAAAAACAGCGGCTTTCGAGATCGCCAAGGACCTGGCTTTGTCAGCCAACGCTCGAACAAGGTTGGGCGATTTTGGTGGCGCAAGCTTTTGCTACGGGCGCTCCGCCGGCGCCGAGCCTGGTTTTCTCGCTCCCGATCACGTCTTCGTACCCGTAGGGGACGGAGTTATTCTATCCGGGCTGATAAAGGGTTTCGAGGACATGCTGAGGTTGGGACTTGTGAGGACAATGCCGGTTTTCTGGGCCTGCCAGGCGGAGGGATCGAGCGCCATCGCCCGCGCCCTGGACAGCGGAGAGTTCATCGCCCTTCCGTCGGAGACCTTGGCCGATTCCATATCGGTGGACGTGCCGCGCAACGGCAGCTTCGCGTTGAGGAAATTGAAAAAATACGGAGGGAAGGCTGTCACCGTCGACGATTCGCGGATAGCGGCGGCCCAACGCAGGCTTGCCTCGGGCTCGGGACTTTTCGTCGAACCCTCCAGCGCCTGCGCCTTCGCCTGCTATCTGAAAGTAAAAGAAACGCTTGGCCGAGCCGAGCGAGTTGTCATCATGCTTACCGGTTCGGGGCTCAAGGACATCAAGAATGCCGCAGCGGCGGTCGGGGCCGTCTTGTAATTACGCGTTAAAACGGCAGGTTTTTCAATGCGCGCAGCCGTGGCCCGCTTCGCCGTGACCCGCGCAGCCTTCGCCGCTGTCGGAAACCTGTCCAGCGACCAGGGCCTCCGCGGCGGCCCTCGCGGACCCCGAAGCGCCGCGGATTACCTTGATCCCCTGGGCCTGCAGAACCCTGAACGCCCCTTCGCCCATATGTCCCCCGACCAGGTGAGTGACCCCCGATCGGGCGAGTACCGCCGCGATCCCCGATTTGCATCCGCAGTCCGAGGGCGAAGGCACGGCCTGCTCTTCCACGAGCTTGTCCCTTTCCACCCTGAAGATCAAAAACTCCTGGCAATGGCCGAAATGCTCGTCGACCAAACCATTCCGGGAGGGTACTGCAATTTTCATACTTCTTTCTCCTTGATCCGTCAGATTAACCTCGCCGCCCTCTATCCGAAGGGCCTTGCCGTTGAGGATGGCATCGGCGACCTTCCGCCGGGCGATCTCGACGATTCTCCCGAAGGTTTGTCTGGAAACCCCCATGGAGCGGGCGGCGGCTTCCTGATACAAACCATTCAAATCCGCCAGGCGAAGCGCCTCGGCTTCGTCGAAGCCCAAAACTATCTCCTCCAATCCTCTCGCCGGTATTCCCGAGGGCTTTATGAACCGTGGCCTGGGCGCGGCGCCAAGCCTGCGCCCTATTACGGGTCGGGGCATAGGCTTACCTCGCCGAAGCCGATTTCAGGCTTGCCAGGGCAAGCTCCATCCCGCTGGCTATCGTATCGGCGTCCTTTTTCGCTTCCGCAGAGAGGCTGGACCAGCGCAGGCTCCTGGCCTGGGCCACCTCCTTCCGCCAGGGCAGCTCGGCGAGAACAGGGAGGCCGATCCTCGCCCTTCCGCCCTCATTACCGTCGTCGAAAAGTTTGGTTTCCTTGCCGCAGTGGGGGCAGACCATCGTTCTCATATTTTCCACCATACCCAGGGCGGGAGCCTTGAGCATGGCAGCCATCTTCACGGATTTGCTTACGATCATCGATACATAATCCTGGGGTGTGCCTACGACGACCAGACCTGAAAAAGGAATGGTCTGGAGGGCGGTAAGGGCTATGTCCGAGGTTCCCGGGGGAAAGTCGACGATTAAATAGTCCAGATCGCCCCAGTCGGAGTCGTTCCAGAACTGTTCTATCGCCTTGCCCAGGAGGGGTCCCCGCCAAATGACGGGTTCATCCTCCCGTTCATTGAAAAGATTGATGGAAAGAACCCTGATTCCCTCCTCGTTGACGATGGGGAAGAGTTTTGACCCATCCGATTCCGCCCTGAAGGAATCGACGCCCAAAAGGCGGGGAAGGCTCGGACCTGTGATATCGGCGTCGAGCATGCCCACCCTCAGTTCTCTGGCGGCCAGGGACTGGGCCAGCAATACAGCCACCGTGGACTTGCCTACGCCCCCCTTTCCGCTCACGACCCCGATGACTCGTTTTATCTTCGGATTGATTTTTTTTTCAGGAACTAGATCCATTTTCGCACTCCTCGGAGCGTAGTTATAATCATTAGCCAATAATGACCCTTCAGGCGCCGGACTGTCAAGGACAGGCGCTCATTTATCCCTTGGAAGGGAAGCGGCTTTCGTATAGACTAGCGCCGGAGTTTTCAAACCTATGCCCAGCCCAGCCCTGTTTCACGCTTTCACCCTCACCCTTTTGGCCGGACTTGCCACGGGAGCGGGTAGCTTTATCGCGCTCTTGTCCAAAAAAACCACACCACGTTTCCTTTCCCTGTCCCTCGGTTTTTCGGCGGGGGTGATGATTTTCGTATCCCTGGTCGAACTTTTCAACGAGGCCCGGGCTCAGCTTGCCCTGCTATGGGGCGAGTCCAATTCGTACTGGGGGGCTATCGGCGGATTTTTTCTCGGCATGGGTATCATCGCAGGCATAGACCGCCTGGTCCCCGCCGCGGTGAACCCCCACGAAGCCAGGGCCGGCGAGGCGGCGCGCTTCGAGGCGACCGACTCCAAGGCCTGCGATGAATTCGAGGGAATCCGGGGCAGGAGGCTGCTCAGGACCGGCGTTCTGACGGCCATTGTCGTCGCCCTGCACAACCTTCCGGAGGGCATAGCCACTTTTTTCGCCGGTCTCCAGGATAGGAATCTCGGAATCACCATCGCCCTTGCCGTGGCCATCCACAATATTCCGGAAGGTATCGCGATTTCCGTGCCCGTCTACTACTCCACCGGCTCCAGGGCCAAGGCGTTCTGGTATTCCTTCGCCTCGGGCCTTTCGGAGCCTATCGGCGCGATTCTCGGCTACCTCCTTCTCATGCCCCTTTTGGGCGGGCCGACCTTCGGAATCGTCCTGGCCTCGGTCGCGGGCATTATGATCTACATTTCCCTGGACGAACTGCTTCCCTCGGCCAGGGAATATGGGAAAAGCCATTGGGCGATGCTGGGACTGGCGGGAGGCATGGGGGTGATGGCCATTAGCCTTGCCCTCGGCTCGGGCTGATAACGCTTCGCAGGACCGCACAAATAATTAACCTGTAAAAAAACCTAAAAATATCGTATACTTTTATCCTCCGCGGCGCCGAACCCCGATGCGTCTAACCGGGCCTGCGGAGAGTTATTTCCAAGGAGCGGATGATGATCGATTTGATGATTAACGACGGGCAGAGGAAAAAGAATGTCCAGCGCTGCAAGGAAAAGGGAATACTCCTTCCCACCTTTGCGCAGATGCGCGATCCGGCGAAGATCCCCTCCTCGGTTAAAAACGAACTATCAAATATCGGGCTCTGGGACGTGCATCCCAGGAACCTTTTCAGGGTCAACTGGCATAACGAACCGGTGGAGAGGGGCGGCGGCTTCGGGGAAGTGAACTATCTCGAAATACCCCGGGCGATTACCGGCACGAGGGCAAGGATTATCGGACTGGCGGGTAAATGGTTCCCCACGGGAGCCCATAAGGTAGGGGCGGCCTATGCCTGCCTTGCCCCCGAGCTCGTGACCGGCCGTTTCGATCCGGCCAACAAAAAGGCGGTCTGGCCTTCCACGGGCAACTACTGCCGGGGCGGAGCCTACATTTCCAGGCTTCTTTCCTGCCCCAGCATAGCCATACTGCCCGCGGAGATGAGCAGGGAACGTTTCGAATGGCTGGCGACCATGGCCGAGGAGGTGATCGCCACCCCGGGCTGCGAATCCAATGTCAAGGAAATCTTCGACAAATGCGTGGAGCTGGAAAAAACCAGGCCCGACGCGGTCATCTTCAACCAGTTCGACCAGCTCCCCAACCATCTCTGGCATTACCAGATCACAGGCCCTGCCATGGAGGAGCTGTTCCTAAGGCTAAAGGGTCCCAAGGACCAGCTTGCCGCGGTGCTGCTCTCCTCCGGCTCGGCGGGAACCCTCGGCTCGGGCTCCTATATCAAGCGCAGGTTCCCTGGGGCGAAGCTGGGGGTGGGAGAGGCCCTTCAGTGCCCGACGATTCTGGAAAACGGATTCGGGGGTCATAGAATCGAGGGTATCGGCGATAAGCATATTCCATGGATCCACAATTTCCGGGACACCGACATGGCTGTCGGCGTGGATGACGAGCTGGCGATCCGCTATATACGCCTTTTCAACGAGGAGGCGGGCAGGAAAAACCTTCTGGAGGCGGGGGCCGATCCCGAAGCGCTGACCAAGCTGGATTGGATGGGCATTTCGGGGGTCGGCAACCTCATAGGGGCCATCAAGATGGCCAAGTACTACGAACTGGGCGAGGAGGATATCGTCTTTACCATGTTTACCGATTCCATGGAGCTCTATGGATCAAGGCTCAGGGAATTGAGGGCCGAACGGGGCGATTACGGCCAACGTCAGGCCGACAGGGATCTCGAGAGCATCAGAAGTCTGGGGCTGGATCATGTGTTCGAGATGAGCCATGTGGATCGGCGCAGGGTGCATAACCTCAAGTACTTCACCTGGATCGAGCAGCTGGGAAAATCCTTGGACGAGCTCCGGGCCCAGTGGGAGGATTACCGGGACTACTGGGGTTCCCTCTACGACCAGGTAGGGGACATAGACGCCATGATCGAAGAATTCAACCGGGAAGTCCTGTCATGATTCTCCTGCGGCGATGCTACAGGATATTTACCGGCGTGGCGGGCGCGGAAAATGCCGACGAAAGGATCGGTTTAGAAGCTGCGGCTAGGGCTGGGGCCAGGACGGGCAAAAGGCCCGAGGCCAAAAGCGCTGCGGCGGCGATTCGCAGGGCCGCCGGGTCGGACCTGGCCGGTCTCGATATCCTCATCGAGGGCAACAGGATCGCCGCGATCGGCAGGGATATAGAAGCCCCCGGGGGCGCCGAGATTATCGATGCTTCCCGCCACGTGGTCTTGCCCGGGCTGGTGAATACCCACCATCATTTCTACCAGACTCTGACCAGGAACATTCCGGCGGTTCAGGACGCGAAACTTTTCCGCTGGTTAGTCTACCTGTACGAAATCTGGAAGGGCCTGGATCCTGAGGCAGTGTACTGGTCTTCCATGCTCGCCCTGGCCGAACTGGCCAAGACCGGCTGCAGCCTCACCAGCGACCACCACTATCTCTACCCCCAGGGCTTCGGTCAGGACATTCCTTCGCTTCAGTTCGAGGCGGCGGCCCGGATCGGCCTGCGCTTCGCCCCCACAAGGGGCTCCATGAGCCGCTCGAAGAAAGACAAAGGCCTTCCTCCCGATTCCACGGTCCAAGACGAGGGGTTCATCCTCGAACATAGCCAGGAGACGATCCGGCGCTTTCACGATCCGGCTCCCGACGGGATGCGCAAAGTAGCCCTGGCCCCCTGTTCCCCTTTTTCGGTCTCCGAAGACCTCATGCGTCGCTCCGCCGAGCTGGCGAGGCGCTACGGCGTACGCCTCCATACCCATTTGGCCGAAACCGCCGACGAGGACGAGTATTGTCTGCGCATGTACGGCCGAAGACCCCTGAAGGTCATGGAGGATTGCGGCTTCGTCGGCCCCGATGTCTGGTACGCCCACGGCATCTTCTTCAACGACCGGGAACTGGACCTGTTGGCCAGGACGGGGACCGGGGTTTCCCACTGCCCCTCCTCCAATATGAGATTGGGATCGGGCATATGCCGGGTCAGGGAAATGCTGGACCGGGGCGTCAAGGTGAGCCTGGCGGTGGATGGATCGGCCTCCAACGACTCCTCGGATATGCTGGGAGAAGCCAGGCAGGCCTTGCTCCTCCAGCGGGTTCGCTACGGATCCGCGGGGATCGGCGCCCGGGAGGTCCTGGGTATCGCCACCAGGGGCGGAGCCTCCATGCTGGGCTTCGAGGAAGCCGGCAGAATCGAGCCGGGAGCCCTGGCCGACCTGGCGCTCTTCGATGTCATGAAGCTCGAATACACGGGAGCCCATTCGGACCCGGTCGCGGCCCTCCTCTTCTCCGGCTGCGACCACAGGGTGGATCATCTATTGGTCAACGGAAAGTTCGCGGTGCGTTCCGGGCGGCTCGCCATGATGGACGAGGAGGAGATACGAATCAATGCCGGCAAGGCCGCCGAAAGGCTCTACGCCAAAGCGGGGATCGCATAGGCGGCACAGCCGCGAAAGCGCCGCGCTGGCGTTATCCTCGACCGGGGCGACCGAGGCAATGGTATAGGCAACCGGGGTGGCGACTGCGAGGGCGGGGGAACGCGGAGGCGCCAAGCTCCTGCCGCCAAAGTTGTGCCGATGCCAAGGAAGGAAAGATGGTACAAGCGTATTATAGACCAGAAACCTTAGAGGAAGCCCTGGGGCTTCTCGGGCGGGAAAAGGACGCTCGTCTTTTGGCCGGGGGAAGCTATCTCCTGAGTCCCCAGTTCAAGGACAGGGCAATATCGGCGATCGCCATATCCTCCCTTCTGCCCCAGGGAATCGAGCGCAGGAAGGACAGCCTGATAATCGGCGCGGGGATCTGCTTTCAGAGCCTGGCCGACTCGAGCCTCGTTCCGGAAGCCCTGCGGCAAGCCGCTCTGGGCATGGCCAACAGAAACGTGAGAAACCGGGCCACCGTGGGAGGCAACATCGGCGCCGACAGGTCCTGCTCCAGTCTTCTGCCCTTTTTCCTCGTCGCCGAGGCGATCTATCACCGGGCGGGCTCCGACCCCATTCCAGCACAACGCTGGAGAGAAGAGCCGCCGGGTATCATCACCGCGGTGGAGTTCCCCCTGCCGGCGGGACGCAGTTTCGCCTACGGCAGGTACTCCCGCAGCGCCTGCGATCTGGCCCTCATCGGTTGCGCGGTTCGGGCCGACCTGGGGGCCGGCAGGCTGGACAATCTGCGGGTGGCCCTGGGCGGGCTCTCCGCCCATGCCCAGCGCTACCCTGGCCTGGAAGCCTCGCTGGAGGGTAAGCCGCTCCCGCCCAGGGCCGAACTCGAAGAAATGGCCCAGGCTTTCTTTTCGCCTATCGACGACCTCCGGGGCAGCGCCGCCTTTAAGCGGCGCCGCGCCGCGGTGCTTCTAGCCGATCTGCTCGGCTCTCTCAAGGAGCGGCGCCTATGACAGTCTCTTTCATGCTCAACGACCGGCCCCAGCGGCTGGAATGCTCGCCCGGCGAAACCCTCAAGACTGTCCTCGGTCGCGCAGGCCTGGTTTCCCTGCGGGAAGGATGCGACGGCGAAGGCTCCTGCGGGCTCTGCGCGGTCTTGCTGGACGGCCGTTTGGTCAACTCCTGCATGATTCTCGCCCCCGAAGCCCAGGGAAGGGTTCTCATCAGCGTCGAGCATTTCGACAAAGACCCGGTTCTCAGAACCATACAGCGCGCCCTTATCGACAGCTCCTGCGTCCAGTGCGGCTACTGCACACCCGCTGTTGTCCTGGCGGCGCGGGAACTCCTTTCCAGGTCCCTAAAGCCCACGGATGCCCAGATAGCCGACGCCCTTTCGGGCACCCTCTGCCGGTGCACAGGCTACAAGCAATTTTTCGAAGCGGTTCATCTGGCGGCGGCCAGGCTTTCCGATCCCGGCTATGCGGCGCCGGCGGGGGAGGAATACAGGCCCGATCTGCGCCACGTGGGCAAGGACAGGGAAAAGGTGGACGCCCAGATGCTCGTCCAAGGCGAACGGGCCTTTGTGGAGGACAGGTTGCCCCAGGATGTCTGCTGGCTCAAGGTGCTGGGCAGCCCCATCGCCCACGGCTGGATAAAGGCTATCGATACGTCGGAAGCCGAAGCCATGCCCGGCGTGGTGGCCGTCGTAAGCCACCTCAATACCCCGCGGACCCTCTACACCAGCGCCGGCCAGGGATTCCCCGAACCATCTCCCTACGATCAAGCCTTGTTCCCCCGCAAGCTTCGGTATGTGGGCGACAGGGTCGCGGCGGTTCTGGCCGAAAGCCCCGGAATAGCCGAGATGGCTATCAAAAAAATCAAGGTGGAATACCAGCCCCTGGAGCCCGTGCTGTCCATCGCCCAGGCCAAAACCGAGGGCGCTCCGGTGATACATTCGGGCGCCGTATCCTACGCCTCGGGCGAGGTGCCCGAGGGCATATCGGTAAAGGGCGACGGCAGGGACGATGGGATTATCTATCAATTCAGTCTCCACGCCGATCCCCACCGTAATTTGGCGGCCTCGGCCTCCGGAGGAATCGGCGACATCGCGAAGGGCTTGGCCGAGGCCGATCTGGTCTTGGAACGAAGCTATCGGGCCAACAGGGTTCAGTGCACCCCCCTGGAGCCCCACGTCGTCCTGGCCAGGATCGATGCGGGGCGGCTGGTGCTCCATGCCTCCACCCAGGTGCCCTGGCACGTCCGGCGCATCGTCGCCCGGGTGGTGGGCATTTCGGAGAACAAAATCAGGGTGATAAAAGAACGGGTCGGAGGCGGCTTCGGCGCCAAGCAAGACCTTGTCGTCGAGGATCTGGCGGGCTATCTGGCATGGACAACCCGAAAGCCCGTTTACTACCGGCTCAGCAGGGAAGAGGAATTCACGGCAAGCCGAACCAGACATTCGATGGATATCAGGGTGACCCTCGGAGCCAAGCGGGACGGGAGGCTCACCGCCATAAAAATGGATTTGAACGCCGACACAGGCCCCTATGGGCAACATTGCCTCACCGTGCCGATGAACGCCATATCCAAGAGCCTGCCTCTCCTGGTCTGCGGGAACGCGGGCTTCCAGGTCCGTTCCTGGTATACCAATCTTTCCCCCGCCGGGGCCTATCAGGGCTATGGCGCACCCCAGGGTTCCTTCGCCCTCCAGACAGCCCTGGCCGAGCTGGCCGCCGAGCTGGGCATCGACCAGCTGGAACTCATCGAGAAAAACCGGGTGGATTCGGGCACGACCATCGAAATACTCAAAAGCCTGGGCGAAGGCCGGGAAGGGGCCCCTGTCACATTGGGGCGTTGCGGACTGGACCGAATGATAGCCCGGGGCAGGAAGAATTTCGGCTGGGATGCGCCAAGGCCCGAAGCCCCGGGGCCCGATTGGCGAACCGGGCGGGGGGCGGTGATTATCCAGCAAGGCTCGGGCCTCCCCGGCCTGGACGCCGCCAACGCCGAGCTGCGGCTGCTCTCCGACGGCACTCTTCTGATGCTCTCAGGAGGCGCGGACCTGGGTACCGGGCTCGACACGGTGACGGCGAAAACCGCGGCGGAAACCCTCGGTCTGGATATGGCCGATATAACTGTCGTCTCGGGCGATACCGACCTCACCCCCTTCGACAAGGGGGCCTACGCCTCCTCGGGGACCTACTTCTCCGGCGGGGCGGCCCTGCGGGCCGCCGAGGACCTGCGGCGCAAGGTTTTCGAAGCCGCCGCCGTCCTGTTGGATGAGGCGCCCGAAGATCTCAGGATCGAATACAGGGGCATGGTGGCAGGCAGGAAGGGCAGAATCAGCCTTGCCGAGTTGGGCAGGAAATCGGTTCAGGGCGAAGGGCATTCGGAACTTACGGGTTTCGGCGGCTTCAAGACCGACCACGCCGCCTTTCCCTACGGGGCGCACTTTGTCCAAGTGGCGGTAAACCGGCGGTCCGGCGAAGTGAAGGTCCAGCGCTACCACGCCTACCAGGACTGCGGCACGCCCATCAACCCGGCCCTGGCCAAGGGACAAATCTACGGCGCCGTGCTCAAGTCCATCGGACATTCCCTCTACGAAGAAATGCTCTATGACGAGAAAGGCCGCTGCCTCAATCCCCGCTTTCTGGATTACAAGATCCCCATGGCCTCGGAGGTACCCGAGGATCTCCATGTCGAACTCTTGCCCGTGGAGGACGAGGTAGGTCCCTTCGGCGCCAAGAGTGTCTCCGAGATTTCCATGAACGGGGCCGCACCGGCCATAGCCATAGCCATTCACGACGCCGTCGGCGTATGGATGCGGGAATGGCCCTTCACCCCGGAACGCATATTGAAGGCCCTAGACTCTCTTGGTTGATCGAACCGGCGATCGTGTTTCTTCCCTCTTCAGGCGACGGAGGCTTGGGCGCGCGAAAGCGAAGCCACTTGCGCCGGCCTTATGGCTTTGACAAAATCTTCGCGGAGGATTGAAATGGACAGAAAAGGCATCGAAGCGCTTATCAATTCCCTGGCATCCAAAAAAACGGCCATGGCGGGCAAGGATTTCTTTCTCACCTGGGAAAAGAGCGAGGAAGAGATACAGGCGACCTTCCTGGTGGCCGACATACTGCAGGCCATGCGGAAGCGCAACATCAGCCCGCGGATATGGGATTCGGGCATAGCGGTATCCAATTTCAGGGACAACTCCACCCGCACCCGCTTTTCCTTCGCCTCGGCCTGCGACCTCTTGGGGCTCTACGTCCAGGACCTGGACGAGGGCAAGAGCCAGCTGGCCCACGGCGAAACGGTGCGGGAAACGGCCACCATGATCGGTTTCCTTACCGAGGCCATCGGCATACGGGACGATATCTACCTGGGCGAGGGCGACCGCTACCAACGGGAAATCGCCAAGGCCCTGGACTCAGGCGTGGCTTCGGGAGTACTGCCTTCAAGACCCACCATCGTCAACCTTCAGTCCGACATAGATCACCCCACCCAAACCATGGCGGACTTTCTCCACCTTTCCCACTATTACGGCGGATTGGACAAGCTCAAGGGCAAGAAAATCGCGGTCACCTGGGCCTATTCGCCTTCCTACGGCAAGCCGCTTTCGGTACCCCAGGGAGTGATCGGCCTGGCCAGCCGCTTCGGCATGGAAATATCCCTGGCCTATCCGGCGGGCTACGATTTGCTCCCCGAGGTGATCGAGACATCAAGGCGCCAGGCCAGGGAATCGGGTGGATCCTTCAGCATCGGCCATTCCATGGACGAAGCCTTCAAGGACGCCGACATCGTCTATCCCAAGAGCTGGGCTCCCTACGATGTCATGCTCAAGCGGGTTCCCCTGCTCCATAAGGGGGATCATGCCGGGCTCAAGGAGCTGGAAAAGTCCTGTCTGGCCGACAACGCCAAGCATAAGGACTGGGAATGCACCGAAGAGAAGATGAGGCTCACCGGCAAGCGCGATCCCAAATACGGCCAGGGCTTGTACATGCACTGCCTGCCGGCGGACATCACCGGCGTTTCCTGCGATGCGGGCGAGGTTGCCGCCCAGGTCTTCGACCGCTACAGGGACGATACCTATCTGGAGGCCAGCTACAAGCCCTATATCATCGCCGCGATGATTCTTTTAGGCAGATTCAAGGACCCTGCGGCTCTACTCGAGGCGGCCTTGGCGCGGAACGCTCCCAGAATCCTCGAGGGCTGAAACCCTCAGACGAGCCATGAACGGACGCCAAGAAAAGCGCCGCCCCCCAGTTTCGCTCTTGCTGGTCGCGGTGCTCGCCCTGGGTTCCTGCAGCCTCCTGGAACGACTCCGTCCCCCCAGATCCCTGCCGCCTGGCCCGAACACGACCACGACGGTGGCCACAGGTCCGGCGCCGGCAGGCGCGGAACCTTTCAACGCGGCGCCGGTTTCGGGTACAGCAGCTTCCGGCGCCGTACAGCGCCCCCCGGTTTCGCTAAAACCGTACCGGAGCGGCAGGATCGATCCGCGGGCGAAAATCCAGGCCGGCCCGGGCATCACCGCGGCATATCCCGATTCTGCCCGGGAGGGACTTCGCCTTGTCACCCAAACCCTGCTCAAAGGCGAGGCCGATCCTTTTGCGAAAGTAAAGCTGATTCACGATTGGATCTGCGCGACCATAGCCTACGACGTCGCCATGCTGAAAAGCGGCGTGGCGGTGAACCAGGACATCCAGACCGTTCTGGGTAGCCGAAAGGCCCTGTGCTCGGGCTACGCCCGGCTCTTCCAGGCCATGGCCGAGATGGCGGGCATTCCCTGTATCACGGTATCCGGCTATATAAAGAACCAGCGGGACGTCCGCGGATTTGGCCAGGATAATTCCCACGCTTGGAATTTGGCGCAGATCCTCGGGCGCTGGTACATCGTGGATACCACCTTCGACGCAGGCTATGTGGAAGACTGGGTGTTCGTAAAAAAATACTCCACCGACAATCTCTTTATCGACCCTGCGCGAAGCATCTATTCCCGCTTTCCGAAGGAAGCCTGGCAGCAGCTCCTGCCCTCCCCCATAACAGGCCAGGAGTTCCTGGCGCTTCCCGACCTGGAGAACGACTTTTTTTCCTACGGCCTCGAGCTGACCTCCCCCGCCCCTGCCTGGGCGATCCGGACCCGGGGCTCCTTCAGCCTGGATATCTCCTCAGGCGCCCGGGATATAATCCTGGAGGGGGTCCTCATAGACGCCGCGGGCAGGGAGGTCCCCGGGGCTGTCTTTATCCAGCGGCCGGCTCCCGGGCGGCGGCGGCTTCTGGCCTCCCTCCCCTCGAAGGGCGACTACGGCTTCGAGGTGTACGCGAAAAACCCCGGCGAGGAACGAATCGATTACCTAATCGAGGCAGCGAAGTTCGAGCAAAAAGCGCTCATAGCCCTCGACCAGGCCGGCAGGGCGGAAATCCTGTCTCATTTCAGGAAAATCGCCACTCCGCGGGCTTACCTCTACGTGGAGGATCCCTTCGACCAGGGGCAGCGGCAAAGGGTCATCGAACTCCTGCGCGGGGCAGGCTACCCGCTGGGGCCATTAAAGAAGGTCCTTAGCCTGAAACTGATCAACCATGCCCCCGCCCAATTCCCGGGCTACCCCGCTGTCTATGCCCGGTACCAGAACTCGTCCGCCGACTCCCTCCTGTCCCCCCTGGCAGGAAGGCTCAAGGCGGGAAGCGAGATTCTCTTTTCGTATAAAAGCCCGGAAAGCCGGGACGCCGCGCTGATAATCGGCGATACCTTCATCCCCCTTCTTAAAAACCAGGAGGGGATTTTCGAGCTGGGTCTGAAAATCCCAAAGGCGGAAAAGCTAAGCCTGGGTCTTTCGGAGAACGGGAAAAACTATGATATTGCCTTGGCCTGGGAAATCGTACCCTGAAAGATTCAAGACCTTGGCGAGTAGGCGCTCGGCAGGGATATCTGGGCGAACTCAGCGCCAAAGGCCTTTCTCAAGGTTCCCAAATCGAAGAGACGTTCCGCCGGCCCCGAATCGAGGACCGCTCCTTCGTGTAAGAGGATGATCGTATCCGCCACGGAATAGGCCAGACCGATATCGTGGGTGGTGATGAGCACCGATTTCCCGCTTTTCGCCAAGGCTGAAAGCTGTCGAGCCACCGAGGCGGCGTGGGCGGGGTCCAAGAGGGCGCTTGGCTCGTCCAGCAGCAGGATTTCCGCCTCCTGGGCGAGGCAGCGGGCGATCCGGACAAGCTGGAATTCCCCGCCCGAGAGTGTCGCTGCCCCCCTCTCCCCCAGTCCGGCGACCCCAACCTCTTCCAGCGCGCTCCGCGCGGCCCGATAATCCTCCTCCCCGGGAAGCGAAAGGGGGGGGATATGGGGAGCCCTCCCGAGGAGCACGAAGTCCAGAACGGGATAGTTGAAGGGCAGCCGTTCGATCTGGGGAAGAAAGGCTATTCTGCGGGCTATTTCCCTGGGAGACAAGGAGGAGAGGGGGGTGCCTTCGACCAGCACCCTCCCCCGATTGGGCCGCAGCCTGCCGGCGAGAACCGAAAGGAGGCTTGTCTTGCCCGCCCCGTTGGCGCCGAGAATCGCGATAATCCTTCCTGCCCCCAGAAAGAGGGAGACTTCCGAGAGCAGCTCTCCCCTGCCGGGCCAGGAAAAGGAAACAGCCTGGGCCTCAAGGCGGCTCATCGCAGCAGCTCCATCTTTCTCCGGGTAAGGAGGAGAACGAAGGCGAGGGCGCCAAGAATCGAGGTGACGATTCCCAGAGGCAGTTCGCCGGGAAAGAGCAGCCTGGCGATACCGTCGGAAACGAGAACGAAAAGCGCCCCTCCCGCCATGGAGAGGGGGATGGCGGATCTTCCGTCGGCCCCGGCTTTCAGGCGCACCAGCTGGGGCACCACAAGGCCGACCCAGGAGACTATTCCGCAGACGGCGGTGACCGTGGCAACGCCGACCGCCGCGAGGGCGGCCAAGAGGGCCCGCTCGGTTTCCGACCTAAGGCCGAGGGAGCGGCTCACCGAGTCGTCCAGGGAAAGGAGGGTGGCCCTCCAGCGCAGGAGAAGCAGAAGAATCAAGCTCGCCGAGGAGGGGGGCAGAACAAACCTAAGCCGCTGCCAGCTCATGGGGGAGAGGGATCCCATGGTCCAGAATACGATATCCGGAAGCTGGGACAGCGGGTCGGCGGCGTATTTGACCGCCCCGAGGAGGGCGGAGAAAAAGGCTGATACGGCCAGCCCTGCCAGGAGCAGGCGCAAAACCTGGCCGCCGAAGGTAAAGGCTTTGGAAAGTCCCAGGCTGATCCAGAGGGCGATCATGGCAAAGACAAAGGAAAGCCCGGCCACGGCGTAAAAGCCGGCGGCGCCGACCAGGAGGGCAAGGGCGGCTCCGAAAGCCGCTCCCTGGGATACCCCTAAAAAACCAGCGTCCACCAGGGGGTTGCCGAAAATGCTCTGGAAGACCGCGCCCGAGCCGCCGAGCACCGCGCCTAAAAGGAGGGCGCCCAAGGCCCGGGGCAGGCGCAGGGAAAGGAGCACTTTCATCGCTATGTCGTCCCGCCCGAGGGTGAATGGGTTCAAAAGGCCCGGGCGCGGGTAGCGGCCCGCCAGGAGGTAGAGGCAAAGCCCGGCGGCGAGGGCGCCGCCTACGAACAGCAGGGCAAGGGAAGATTTTCTCGCCCTCGGGGGCTTCATCGATCGAAATCGCCCGAGAGGCGGCTCTGAATCGTCTTC
>LVBN01000100.1 GCA_001603165.1 Spirochaetales bacterium Spiro_12 | reverse complement strand
ATCAGTTCCACCCGAATCCGCAACGCGATAGCGGAAGGAAGGCTGAGCGAAGCCTCGGATATGCTTGGCCGCTTATACGAGATCGAATATGAGGTCGATCAGGGGCTCCCGGATTCGGTGAGGGACGATCCCCGAGGAGCGGGCGGAGAGAAGGCGAGTCTTCTCCTCCGTCCCAGGCAGGGAAGCCTGCTGCCGCCCGATGGTCGTTATGAAATTTGCCTGGATTCCGACGAGAGATCCGACTGCCGGGAAGCTTCGATTACCGGGGGGCTGATAAGGATCGACGATAAGGCAGGCCGCGGGTCGGGACGCGCCGCCATCATGACAATGGTATCACGAGAGTGTAAGGAGAAATAAGAAGATGGCATTGACCAAAGAGGACAAGGCCCAGATCGTGCTCGAATACGGCAAGAACGAGAAAAACACCGGGGCTGTGGAGACGCAAATAGCCCTGCTGACCAGGAGAATCCTCGACTTGACGGAGCACGCCAAGGTGAACAAGAAGGATACTAACTCCCGCAGAGGCCTCCTGAAAATGGTGGGACAGAGGCGCAAGCTCCTGAAATATCTGCAGAGAACCGATCTGGAAGGATACAGAACCCTGGTCGAAACATTACAGATCAGGAAGTGATGAACACAGTACGTGGTGAACGAGGCCCGGCCGCAGCGCGCGCACGGGCCTTTTCCCATTTGCCGGCGAAACTTGTCGCGGTTTTTATTCCGAAAACTCGAACACTATCGCCGGAACCAGAAAACAAGGAAAAACAATGGTACATTCAGTAAGTTGCAAAGTGGGTCAGGAGACCCTGGTGCTCGAAACCGGGCGCATGGCCAAACAGGCCGGCGGGTCGGTGTTCGCCACCTATGGCGGCTCGGCGGTCATCGCCACCGCCTGCTGCTCCGACAAGGTCACCGAGGGCCTGGATTTCGTGCCCCTCACCGTCGAATACAACGAAAAATACTATGCCGCGGGCAAGATTCCCGGTGGCTTCATCAAACGGGAGACCAGGCCCAAGGACAAGGAAATCCTGATTTCCAGGATCATCGACAGACCCATGCGCCCCCTCTTCGACAAATCCTTCGGCAGGGAGATCCAGGTCGTGCCCACCGTCATCTCCACCGACCAGATCAATCCCCCGGACATCGTGGCGGTGAACGCCGCCAGCGCCGCGGTCCATATCTCCGACATCCCCTTCGCAGGTCCCATCGCCGCGGTAAGGGTGGCGCTGGTGGACGGGAAATACCTGGTCAATCCGAGCTTTGAGCAGAGCGAGGCCGCGAGTCTGGAAATCGTGGTGGCCGGCACAAAGGCCGGGATCACCATGGTCGAGGGAGGCTCCAAAGAAGCGACCGAAGCCGAGATGATCGGCGCCATCGAGTGCGCGAGACAGCCCATAGCGGACATCTGCGCCGCCATCGAGGAGCTGCGGCGCCTGGCGGGCAAGGAAAAGCTTCCTCTGGCGCCCCTGAAGGTCAGGCTGGAGAACGAAGAGGCGATCCGCGGCTTCGCCTTCGAACGCCTTTCCAAGGCTCTCTTTACCAAGATCAAGCAGGAACGGGGTCAGGCGGTTCGGGCGGCCATCGCCGAAACCGAAGCCGCCTTCGCCGCCCAGTTGGCCGACGAGACGCAAAAGCGTCTCTTCCTGGCTCTCATGGAGGATCTCCAGTACCATATTTTGAGGGACGGAATCCTGGACAAGGGCTTGAGAGTGGACGGCCGCGGGCTCGAGGATATCAGACCCATCACCTGCGAAGTGGGCATACTTCCCAGGACCCACGGTTCGGCGTTATTTACCAGGGGCGAGACCCAGGCCCTGGCCATCACCACCCTGGGCACGGTCTTCGACGAGCAGATATTCGATGACATCGAAGGCGACCGGCGCGAGCGCTTCATGCTCCACTACAACTTCCCCCCCTATTCGGTGGGCGAAGTGGGCCGCCTGGGCACCGGACGCCGGGAGATAGGCCATGGAAGCCTGGCCCGCCGCGCGGTGGAATCCATGCTTCCGCCTAAGGAAAAATTCCCCTATACCATCCGGGTTGTATCCGAGGTTCTGGAGTCCAATGGCTCCTCCTCCATGGCCACGGTCTGCGCATCATCCCTCTCCCTCATGCAGGCCGGCGTTCCCGTGAAAAAGCCCGTGGCGGGCATCGCCATGGGCCTCATCACCGATGAAAAACGTTTCGCCGTCCTCTCGGACATCCTGGGCGACGAGGATCACCTGGGCGACATGGACTTCAAGGTGGCCGGAACCAAGGATGGCATAACCGGCTTCCAGATGGACATCAAGATTTCCAGCGTCAGCACCGAGATCCTGGCAAAGGCCCTGGAGCAGGCCAGAAGGGGAAGGCTCCACATCCTCGGGATCATGGAGAACACCATCGCCGTCCCCGCCGGCGATATTTCCGAATACGCCCCCAAGGTAGTCACCGCCAGGGTGGATCAGGAGAAGATCGGCGCGGTCATCGGGCCCGCGGGCAAGAACATCAAGGGTATGTGCGAAAAGTTCGACGTCCAGATCAACGTGGACGAGGAAGGCAACGTCACTATCTACGGCAAGAACCAGAAATCGGCCTACGACGCCAGGGACGCGGTTTTGAGCCTCGTGGAGGAGCCCGAGGTGGGCAGGATCTACGAGGGGCCGGTCAAGCGCATCATGGAGTTCGGCGCCTTCGTGGAAATAATGCCCGGCAAGGAAGGCCTGGTCCATATTTCCAAGCTCTCCAAGACCAGGGTGGAAAGGGTTACCGACCTGGTCAAGGAAGGGGACGTGGTCAAGGTCAAACTCATGGAGATCGACCACATGGGCAGGCTGAACCTGGCCATGCTGGACGCCCTGGACGAAAACGGCCAGCTGCCTCCCTCGAGCAGGGACGATCGTCCCAGGGACAGACCCCCCCGGGACAGGGAACCTCGTCGCTCCGATGATCGGAGGGACTCTTTCCGAAGACGATAATGGCTGTAACGATTCCGACATTGCTCGGTGATGGCGCCCGCCTGCCGGAGTACAAGACTCCAGGTTCGGCGGGCGCCGATCTTAGGGCTCGCCTGGACGCGACCCTATGGCTTAAGCCCATGGAACGGCGGGCTGTCCCCACGGGGCTGCGTATAGAACTGCCCGAGGGCTACGAAGCCCAGGTCAGACCCCGTTCAGGCCTCGCCCTGGAAAAGGGTTTGACCTGCCTCAACAGCCCTGGCACAATAGACTCCGATTACCGGGGCGAAATCAGGGTTATTCTGATCAACCTCGGCTCGGAGGCGGTTCGCATCGAAGATGGGGACAGAATCGCCCAATTGGTGATTTCCTCCTGCGTAAGAGCGGATTTCGAACCCGTGGATATCATCGCCGGAAGCGCAAGGGGGGAGGGCGGATTTGGCTCGACAGGAGTATGAGCCAATTTCAAAACCCTGTTAGAAAGGAGTTTTTCCGTGGCATCCGATAAAATCGCAGGTGGCAGCCATGGGATCCCTCTCACCGTCCTTCGCTATATAGCCGGCGAGTTTCTCCTTTCGCTGGGAATTTCCTTCCTTTTCTTCTTTGTGGTATTTTTCGTAAACCAAATACTGCTTCTGGCCGAGGACATACTGGCCAAAAACGCCCCGCTGGCCCAGACGCTCCTGCTTCTGCTGTATTCGCTGCCTTCGGTGGTCGCCATCGCCTTTCCCTTTTCGGCGCTGGCCGGAGCCCTTATGACCTCCGCGCGACTCAATAGCGACAATGAGATTCTCGCCTTTTCCTCCCTCGGCATATCCCCCAAAACCCTCTATACCCCCTTTCTGGTTCTCGGACTGGCGGTTTCCCTTCTTTCCTTCGCGGCCAACGACTACCTTCTTCCCCGGGGAGCGAGAAGCTTTAAGAAGGTGTACGCCGATCTCGTTCAGGCTTCTGCGTCCATCGAACTGGCTCCCTTCTCGGTAAAGCGCTACAAGGATCTTGTGGTCGTGACGGGTGAAAAAAAAGGCGAGGAAATAGGAAATATCCTCCTCTTTGAAGCGGCGAAGGATTCCCGGCAATCCTTTATTTCGGCGGCCACCGCCAGTCTTTCCCTCGACGATGAAAACAGCGCTGCGCTCATTTCCATGACCGATGTGATGGAGCACCGGACCAAGGGGGAAGAGGGGGGGGGATTCGTCGTTTCCAGCGCCGAAACACTGCTTTATCGCTTTACCCTGCGGGAGCCCATCATCGGGTATTCGAGCTCGGGCCCTTACGAGTTGAGCACGAAGGAACTCTCCCTCGCCATAGAAAAGAAACGCGGCAGCCTGCAGCGCAGAATCGACGATGCCCAGCGTCAGGGATCGACGGCCCGGAGCGAGCTCCTCTCTCGGTATCAACGCGAAAGCTCGATTTCTGCGCCTCGGAATGGGGGCGATGGAAATAAAAAGACCTCGGAAAGCAGCCTTGCCCGCGGTCTGTCTTCTTTGGACCAGGCTTTATCGATCCGGCCGAAGGATCGATCCTTGCAGCTCTACGAACTGGAGTATAATAAAAAATTCGCGATCCCTGCGGCGGGATTTTTTTTCTCCTTACTCGCCTTTCCCCTGGGCTTGGGAACCAAGCGCTCCGGACGAACCGCGGGGTTCGGCGTTGCGCTGATTCTCTCGACCTTGTACTGGGGTCTCCTTTTCGCTGGCCAGACCCTGGGGTTGCGAAGCGAAATCGCCCCCGGCCTGGCGATGTGGGCGCCCAACGCCCTTGTGCTCTCTATGGCTGCGCTGCTCTGGTTTTTGCGCAAGCGGGGAAACAGAAGAATAGTATGACTCGTTCGAAAGCGGGGAGGGCGGGGAGCAAGGTCTGGAGCACTTCTCCTCCGCGGCTGCTGCGAAGGCAGCTCTTGGGGAGCGTGATCTCCCGCTTCCTGGGCGCCGAAGCCTTTCTCGTAGGCCTGCTCCTCCTGGCGGAATTATTCACATCCATTTGGAGACTTTTGGCGCTTGAAGCGCCCCTTGCCGGGATACTGCGCTGGCTCTTGTCGGGGGTTCCGGGTTATGCCGTGGAGCTGCTTCCGGTCGCCTACCTCTTCGCGATAACCCTCTGCCTCGCCGAAATGCATGCCGACGGCGAACTCATGGTTATCTGGGGTTCCGGTATAAGCGTTCATAGCCTGAGCAGGTCGGTGCTGATCTTTTCGTTGTTTCTGTCGATTTCGGTTTTTTTCGCCAAGGAACGAATCGCAATTCCCGCCTTGCTTGCCAAGGATCGACTGTATTCGGAGATGACCGCCCAGACCGGCCGAAGCCTCCTGTCCTCCGATATCACCATAATGGACGATGCGGGAGCCTTGGTCTACAAGGTAGGTCGCTTCGATCCGGGCGCCGGGCTGCTTTCCGATGTGGATATCGTAGGCCGGGATGAATTGGGGAAACCCCGCTTTCGGCTCCTGGCCCCCAATGCCCAGTGGAGGCAGGGCGCATGGTTTTTCCCCCTGGCGCGGGTGTATACGGTGGATGAGGAAGGCCTCTGGAGCCTTAAACTGGAAAAGGAATACACAAACCCCGGACTGAAGACCGAACCGGCCAGTTTCGGCCTGGTTAGGGAAAAACCCGAGCATTTGAGGAGTCCCGAGCTTTTAGACTACATCCGTTCCCTGGAGGCTTCCGGGCTTCCTGCGGCTGAGGCGAGAACGGAACTCAACAAACGATATTCCTTCCTTCTCACTCCTCTCATCGTATACGGACTGTCCCTGAGCTTCGCCGGCCTTTTCAGGAAAAACTCCTTGCTCATGAGCCTCCTGTTCAGCCTTTCCTCAGCCACGGTATATTATGTCGCCCAGATGCTGGGATCGCTGGCGTCCAGGACCGGCTGGGTTTCTCCGGAGTTCGGAATTTGGACTATAAGCGCCGCCTTTTCCCTCATAGCGGCCCTGGGCTTTTTGCGGGCGCGGACATAGAACGGGCGGACCGAGCTGCTGCGGGCCCGGGGGGCGCGGCCGGCGCGGGCCCGAGCCCCCGGGGCTACCCCGGGTTCCAACTTTTAAGGAGTATCGATGGCGTATACGGAAATATTCGTCCAGGAACATAGGGACTCGGGCTCGAGAGCCAGGGCGGGGCGTCTTTTGCTCCCCCACGGAGAGGTCCGGACTCCCGCCTTCATGCCCGTAGGCACGAACGCCACGGTCAAAGCGGCTCGGGTCGAGGATCTGCGATCCATGGGATTTCAGATTGTGCTCGCCAATACCTATCATCTCTACCTTCGTCCGGGCCATGAACTGATCCGGAGGGCCGGCGGTCTCCACGGTTTTTCCGGTTGGAGGGGCAATTTTCTCACCGATTCCGGCGGTTTCCAGATATTCTCCCTCTCCGCGCTGCGGAAAATAAGTCCCGAAGGCTTTAAATTCCGCTCCCATATCGATGGATCGGAGCATTTTTTACGTCCCGAGGATGTGGTGGATATCCAGGAGGCCTTCAATTCCGATATCCAAATGCAATTGGACGTATGCTCGGCCTGGGGCGAGGATGAGAAAAAGGCGAAAAAATACATGCTCATCACCCACGACTGGGCGCGTAGAGCCAAGGCCCGCTGGCGGGTCCTGCGGGAGGAAAAGGGCTATCAAGGCTCGCTCTTCGGCATAGTGCAGGGCAATTTCTATAAGGATCTTCGGAAGGAGAGCGCGGAACGCATAGCGGAGCTCGATCTCCCAGGCATCGCCATCGGAGGGCTTTCGGTTGGAGAGCCGAAGGATATCTTCATCGAGTACCTGGGACACAGCGCGGGATTTCTTCCGGAGCTAAAGCCGCGCTATCTCATGGGTATTGGGACGCCGGACTACATTCTCGAGGCGGTGGAAAACGGTATCGATATATTCGACTGCGTATATCCGACCCGCACCGCCCGAAACGGGCTTCTCTTCACGGCCCGCGGACAGATCAGCATAAAAAAAGCGGCCTATGAAGACGATTTCTCCCCCATAGACCCCGAATGCCCATGCCCGGTTTGCTCCAACTACTCACGGGCCTATCTGCGGCATCTTTACCGCAACGGTGAAATTCTCTACTCCATGTTGGCGACCCAACACAATCTTCATTTCCTCGCCCGCATGATCAGGGATATACGATTCTCCATCCTCCAAAACCGCTTCTCCGAATATAAAAAGGCCTTCCTGGACCGTTACGAGGGCTCCATCGATGCTGAAGGCGCGCTTTAGGGCCCGGGCTTCGTTTTTTCTCTTAGCCTGGGCCATATTAGCCCAGGGCCGGTCTCCGCTTGCCCAGGCGCGAAGCTCGGTGGAAAAGCCGCCGGCTCTGTACGATACGAGGTTGTTGAATGGGTTCGCCGTGGAGCCTGGAGAGGGTATCGCTCCTCCTGTCTGGGTCAAAAGCCTGGAACCCGAACGCGTGGCCGGGATAATGCTTATCGCCGAAGCCTTGAGTTGGCAGGCCGTTCCCTACCGGCTGGGAGGGGAGAGCCGGGAAGGGGTGGACTGCTCGGGCTTTGTCAGGGCGGTTCTGAATTTGACGCTGCCCTCTAAAGGACCATTCCCCCGGACAAGCGAGGGTTTCGCGCTGCTGGGCACGAGGCAGTCCCTCATCGAGCCCGGGGATATCCTTGTTTTCGCCGAAGCGGGCAAGATTTTCCACGTAGGGATAGCCTTGAGCGAGAATTCCTTTATCCACGCCGCCTCCGATGGACCGAGAAAGGGAGTCATCATTTCCGGCTTGCATGAAAGTTACTGGTCCCAGCGACTCAGCGGAATACGCAAAATCGAATATTGAAAAGGCCGTCCGTCCGGACGGCCTTTTTATGCATTATGCGATTTCAAATTTTCGCGGCTTCGATCGAATCGATCCGGTACTGGAACTTCCTGTCGTGGATCGTAAAGCTCAAATGCTCGCCCGTCTTGTGCCCGAAGAGTTTCTTGCCCAGGGGCGATAGGTAGGAAATGATATTCTTCGCCGGATCGGACTCCCAGGGGCCGAGAATCGTATAACGTTCAACCTCTCCGTTCAGTTCGTTGAAGAGCGAAACCGCGGTACCGAAAGAAATCTTGGATGTGCTGATCGTCGAGGTATCGAAAATCTGGGCCCGTTCCAGCTCGTTCTTGAGCTTGCCCACCCTGGCGTTCAGCTCGTCCTGTTTTTCCTTGGCCGCCTTGTACTCGGCGTTTTCCCGCAGGTCTCCCAGGGAAAGGGCGAAGGAAATTTCCTTCTGGTTCTGGGGGACATCAACCTCCATGATAGTTTCCAGGAGTTTTTGTTTTTCCGTGTACTTCGCCGCCGTCACCATCAGCCCGCGGGAGACCGTGAGTTTTTCCTCTTCGCCAAAGAAGCGCAAGGATGGGTATTTCTCGGAAATCTTGCGCTTGATCGCCAGCTTGATCGCCGGATCCACTTCCTTGATATCCATCAACAGGGCGTACACCCGCTCGGTGGTCTCGATGTTCGTATCCAGGAGGAAGGTTTCGAGCACCTTGTCCTTGAACAAGATGTTCTCCACCAGCTTATTGATCTTGCGGTTCTCCGTCGTGTTCTTGTGATTGTCGATTTCCTTGTAGGTGATATCGAGAATGTGGAGAAGGGTGAGCAGGATTTTTTCGTATACGATGCCGAGCTCGGCGAACCAGGGCTCTTCGCGTAGATCCTTGACCAGCCAAATAAAGGCTTCGCGATAGTCCTTGTAGTTTTCCACGATTTCCATGGCCATGCGCTTGAGCTTATCCGAATGCCCGGCGTTTTTGAGAGCATCCAGCATCCACTTGGAGCGGGCGTAAGGAAGAAGCTTCAGGAAAAATTCGGGCCAATTGCTTACGAAATTCTTTATATGCTGAATATAGGAATTTCGCAAATCGCTGTCTTTGATGCTGAGATAGACTTCCAGCGGGTTTGTTACCTCTTGAAAAAGTTGGGCGAACTGAAGCGTGGTGGGAAGCTGAAAACGCTTGTTTTTTCCGGTGAATTCCTTGAGCAGCAAATAGGAGGCGATTACGTGCTCGTCCACGCTCTGATAAGATTTGAGGAAGCTGGTGAAATAACCGAACATTTCCGTGAAATATTCCGAGTCGAAGTCGTTCGACTCAAGATAATCCCGGAAATAGGCCACTCTGGCAAAAAATCCCTTTTCGGCCTTGAACTGGATATATACCTTTTCCTCGAAGGATAAGGGTCTGTCGCGGACGATAAAAGTGGAGATGTCATTCTCGGCGTTGCCGAAGGACGCGTCCGTTTTGAGCTTGTCCTTGGCCTTGGCGCTCCACCCGTTCCATTCGCTGGCGCTCAGTACGGAAGGCACCAGCTCGGCCTTGATCCGCTTGAAATCGGCGGAGTTGTTGAAGCTCTTGATGATTGTCTTGAGCGTCCAAACGAGGTCCGACTTGACCTTTTCCCGCAGTTTCTCCTTGGGCCAGATGGCTTTGAGAACCCAGATGTGGTCCCTGGCGAGGGGCATGAGGCTGTCGATGGCCATTTTTAGGGACATTTTATGGCCCCGGGATTTGGCGAAATCTATGGTGACCTCGTCGCCCTTGACGCTGGCGATACGACCGATATTCCAGGTTCTGTGGAAAACGAAATTACCAACGTCGAAGACGATATGTTTTTCGAAATCGTCCATCGCCTCGTGGAGCGACCTGTAGGATTGGGCGATATTGGACATTTTGAGATAATCCTGAAGCCGTGAATGCTCGGCGTACTTGCCGGAATAGCACTCGATAAGCTCCTTGCGCATGGCGGGGTTTTTTTCGTCGTAATCTATGACGATCTTTAGAATATCCAAGGCCGTATTCCATTCCTTTTTGGCCTTATAATGATTGTAAAGATCCATCAAGAGCATCGCGGCCTTGTCGGGCGACACCTGGGAGGCGATTTTTTTCTGAACGTGGAAGAAGAAGTCGATGTCCTCTGGGCAGTAATCGACAAGCTTGAGCCAGAGTTCCCGCACATTGGTGGGCAGCCCTTTGTTGATATAACGAAGAAGAGCCTTTTTATAATAATCGATAGCCGCTTCCCGTTCTCCCTGTCTGTCCTTGCGCTCGGCGATGAGTTTGACGATGTCCGCTTCCTCATAGTCGATTTTTACCAATCGCTCCCATACGGCGAAGCGCTGCTCGGCTTTTTCCTCGCCTTCGTAGCATTCCGCCAGGCGGGTAAGGGCGATTTTATTCTCGCCGTAGTCGAGAATGCGGAGGCAGATGTATTCGACGATATTGCCGCGTTTGCCTTCCGCGAAAAGATCCATGAGTTGACTTAGGTAGGATTCGTCGGAAGGCTGCTTGCGAAGGGATATCATGCCTGCGATATACAGGGCGATCACGCTGTTCTTGGTATGGGAAAGCTGTTCACTGCAGATGGTGTGAAGTTCGTCGAACAGACCGGCCGCCTCGGCCTCGTCGATGACGAGGTCCAGCTCCTTGAGACTGCTCAGGGAATAATTTTGAAGCGTCGTCCTCGTCCATTTTTCCTCATTGAGCATCTGAAGTACTTTGTCGACGAGCTGGGTATCTGCCATAGCGTTCTCCTCACTAAGATTCATACTGCTTGAAGATGTTCTCATCGAGCAGCCGGATTTTCTGTAACGTCTTCTCCAACTTGGCCTGTTCGGCGCCGGTGGCCTCATAATGCCGCAGCAACCAAAAGTACCTATTCAATAGCCTTGGCTTAAGGCTTTGTTCCAGGGAAGGGTTCTCCCGGATATCGTTTTCCAACTGGAACATCGAGGAGGTAAGCCGCGAACGCTCCGAAGGAGTGAGCTCCCGCGGAAGACCGAAAAGGCCGGAAAGCTCCCCGTAAACGGGGATCCATTCCGCGAGCTCCTTAAGCTCTTTTCGACTCTCTTCCGTCCGCTGAATCAATTTTCTGATCATGTCGGACTCCAAAAGCTCCAGGTCAATCTTGTCGGGAGCGATAAAAAAAGCCTCCCTAAAAAGGGTTTTCGAAATTCGCTGCTCGCCGGACAAGGCCTGGCAATCCGCAAGCTCAGCCATGTAGCGCGCATCGTCCTTCTTGAATTTCGCCGCCCTTTCGAGGTGCTGCAGCGCCGTCTCGTAGTCGCCCAAGGCTTTACGGCATCTTCCGAGGCGAAAATCGAATTCCGCGCCCAGGGATGTTTTCACCTCGTCGGGAACCGAAAGGTAAAAATCCAATGCCAGGCCGAAGGCGAGGCGCTTGAAAGCGTAGAGCGCTTTTTCGAAATCCCCGGGGATTCTCGACAAAAAATCCTGAAAGGATTTCCACCGCGCGACAATTCGATCTCCCTTGCCGAGGGCGGTTTCCAAGCCCCCCAGCTCCTTAAGTATGCCGTTCCAGAATTGGGCGCATTTCATCGCGAAAAGCACCTCAGGGTTGTCGAAATCGTCGTGCATCGCCTGATCGAAAGCCTTGGATGCAGAGCCCAGGTCGGCATTCTTGAGACACTCATAGCCTGAGGCGAGCAAGGATGAAACGCGGTCCTGATATTGCATGCTTATCCAATTCCGAGTATCGCTGTAATAAATCATACTACCCGATCGGGAAGGGCCAAGTCAATCGATACCCTGTGCCGCTCCCAGAGGCTTCCTGGGAGTTTGGGCGCTTGCGAAAGGGGGCGCGCAAGCTTCCCAGGTCATGTGCCCCATGGTAAAATCGGTTCATGCGTGAACCACTCATCGCCCCTTCGGTATTATCCGCCGACTTCGCCGATATCGATTCCGCTTTGCGTCTCATAGAGCAAAGCGGGGCGGACTGGATCCATCTCGACGTCATGGACGGCCATTTCGTCCCGCCCATCACCTTTGGCGCCAAAATGGTTCAGGATATACGAAAACGCACCAGGCTTCCCCTGGACGCCCATCTCATGGTGGAGGCGCCCGAAAGGCAGGTCGAGGACTTCGCCGAGGCCGGCGCGGACTTCATCACCTTTCATCCCGAGGCCTGCGTTCACGCCCATCGCTGTATACAGATGATCCGGAATCGCGGATGCAAACCGGGCATTTCAATCGTTCCCTCCACGCCGGTGTCCGTCATAGAGGAATTGCTGCCCTTCGTCGAGCTGATCCTGGTCATGACCGTCAACCCAGGCTATGGAGGCCAGGACCTGCTACCGTTCTGT
Source organism: Spirochaetales bacterium Spiro_12 (assembly GCA_001603165.1). Taxonomy (GTDB): domain Bacteria; phylum Spirochaetota; class Spirochaetia; order Treponematales; family Rectinemataceae; genus UBA2256. The sequence goes on along the minus strand of LVBN01000100.1, from coordinate 12,996 downwards.
CTGGAAAAGGTGAAAAAACTCAGGCGCATTCGTTCGGAGCTCAAGGCGGATTTTCTTATTTCTGTGGATGGGGGCATCGGTCCCTCCACGGCTTCCCAGGCGGCGCAGGCGCGACCCGACGTGCTTGTCATGGGGTCGGCCTTTTTCTCCTCCCCCGATCCTGCGACATTGGTCGAGCAGATGAGGGCCCCCTATGCGACGACGGGGCTCGTCTGCTGATGCGGGCTATCGTCCAGCGAGTCTCCTCGGCCTCGGTATCGATCGGCGAGGGAAGGACACGGACAGTGGTGGGGAAAATAGGCCCGGGTTTGATCGTCTACCTCGGCGTAGGCAGGATGGATGGGGAAGCCCAGGCCTCCGCCATGGCGGAAAAGATAGCGGGTTTACGGATTTTCATGGACGAGGAGGAAAAGATGAATCTGTCCATCCTCGATCTGGGGCTTGAAGCGCTGGTCATTTCGCAATTCACCCTCTACGCCGATGCCAGGAAGGGCCGTCGTCCCTCCTTCGATCAGGCGGCGGGCAATCAGGAGGCTCGGGAACTCTACGAAAGTTTTGTCCGCCATCTCCGCTCCCAAGGCATTCACAGCGAAAAGGGGGCCTTCGGCCAGATCATGCATATCGAAGCGGCGCTGGAGGGGCCGGTGAGCATTTTGCTGGATTCGGAAAAGCGATTCTAGGGCCGGGGCGGCCTCGCCGAGTCAGGTCAGTTAAAAAGCCCCGGGGCTTCCGAGCCCCGGGGCTTTCGTATCACGTGGGGCGATAAAAAGCCCTGAGACTCTTTATCGCCTAAGATTTAGGCATTCTTCTTGGAAGAACCTCTGGGCCTTCCCACCGGGCGCTTCGCCTTGGGAACGACCTTGCCAGCCTTGGCCGACCTGGGTGATTTCGCCGGCGAAGCCTTGGCTTTCGCGGTTTTAGCCACCACTTTTTGGGCTGCCTTGGCCTTGGGGGCGGGTTTTGCGACGGCTTTGACCGGCTTCCTGACGGACTTGGCTGCTGTCCCCTTGACGGCCTTCTTGGCGGCACCGACCTTCTTCGCGGCGGTCTTGGGCGCAGCCTTGGCGGCGAGCTTGGCGGCGGAATTCTTCCTGGTCTTTAGGGCTGTTTCTTTGACAGCCCTGGTCGCCGGCCTGCCCCTGCCTCTGGAGGCGGAAGCGGCCGCGACTTTGGAAGCGCGCTTGGAGCTCGCCTTGGCCGCGGACTTGGGGCCGGCCTTTACAGGCTTTTTAGCCGCGGCCTTCGTCTCTGAATCCTCGATAACCGCCTGGGCGGCGGCCAGTCGGGCTATGGGCACCCTGTAGGGCGAGCAGGAGACATAGTTCATGCCCACGGAGTGGCAGAACTTGACGCTCTTGGCCTCGCCGCCATGTTCGCCGCAGATGCCGACCTTGAGATTCGCCCTGGAAGAGCGGCCGCCCTCGATGCCCAGCTTCACCAGTTTTCCGACGCCGATTTGATCGATGGACACGAAGGGGTCCTGGGCGAAGATGGCCTTTCCGCCTTCCTTCTCTGCCTTGACGTAATCGGGAAGGAAGCGCCCGGCGTCGTCCCTGGAAAGTCCAAGGGTCATCTGGGTGAGATCGTTGGTGCCGAAGGAGAAGAACTCCGCGGCCTCGGCGACCTGATCGGCGAGGAGCGCCGCCCGGGGAATTTCGATCATGGTGCCCACGAGGTATTTCACCTTGGACTTGGCCTTGGCGATGATGGGATCGGCCACGGCCCTGACCTGATCGGCGAGGATCTGGAATTCCTTCTTGTCGATGGTCAGGGGGATCATGATTTCGGGCAGAACCTTGATTTTTTTCTTGTCGCATTCCACCGCGGCTTCGATGATCGCCGTCACCTGCATATTGAGAATTTCGGGATAGGTAATGGCCAGGCGGCAGCCTCTGTGGCCCAGCATGGGGTTGGATTCGTGGAGCTGGTCACAGCGCATCCTGATGAACTCAGGGCTCTTGCCGGTTATCTTGGAGAGCTTGTTGACACCGATGTCGTCCTTGGGGGTGAACTCGTGCAAGGGGGGATCGATGAGCCTGATGGTGACGGGCTTGCCGTTCATGGCCTCGAAGATGCCGATGAAATCTTCCCTCTGGAAGGGCAGGAGCTTGGCCAGGGCCTTTTCCCTGGTCTCCAGATCGTCGGCGATGATCATTTCCTGGATGGCCAGCTGGCGCTTCTCGGAGTTGGCGGGGTTCTTGAAGTCCTTGAAGAACATATGCTCGGTCCTGCAGAGACCAATGCCTTCGGCGCCCAACTCTACGGCCTTGGCCGCGTCCTGGGGCGTGTCGGCGTTGGTGCGCACCTTCAGGCTGCGTACCTTGTCGCACCAGGAAAGGAGGGTTTTGAATTCCTTGGACTGTTCGGGCTTGGTCAGGGGCAGGGCGGTGGCGAAAACCTCGCCGGTCGTGCCGTTGATGGTGACCTCGTCTCCCTGCTTGAGAACCTTGCCGCCCACCCTCACGAGTTTGGCTTTGTCGTCTATATCCAGGGCCTCGCAGCCGACTACGCAGCATTTGCCCCAGCCCCTGGCCACGACGGCGGCGTGGGAAGTCTTTCCGCCGGTGGCGGTGAGAATGCCCTGGGCGGCGAACATGCCGCCGACATCCTCGGGGGAGGTTTCGCGGCGGATGAGAATAACCTTTTCGCCCTTGGCGGCCATGGCTTCGGCATCCTCGGCGTTGAACACCAGTTTGCCGGCGGCCGCGCCGGGAACGGCATCGATGCCGGAGGCGAGCTTCAATTCCTTGAGCTTGGCGGGGCCGACGGCGGCCGCGTCGATGATGGGGTAGAAGACACCTTCGATCTGTTCGGGCGTTATGCGCTGAATAGCCTCTTCCTTGGTGATGAGGCCTTCCTTGACCATGTCCACCGCGATCTTGAATGCGGCGGCGGGCAGGCGCTTGCCGGTGCGGCACTGAAGCATGTAGAGCTTCTCGTCCTCGATGGTGAATTCCAAATCCTGCATTTCCTTGAAGTTCTTCTCCAGTATCGTCCGTACCTGGAGAAGCTGCTTATAGGCCTTGGGAAGCTTGGTCGCCAATTCCACAAGACGCATGGGGGTGCGGATGCCGGCCACCACATCCTCACCCTGGGCGTTGATCAGGCAGTCGCCGTAGAATTCGTTCTTGCCCGAGTTGGGATCCCTGGTGAAGCAGACGCCGGTACCGGAGTTGTCGCCCTTGTTGCCGAAGACCATCTGAACCACGTTGACCGCCGTACCCTTGAGGTCGGTGATTTTCTCGACACGCCTGTAGGTCACCGATTTCTCGGCTTCCCAGGAGTTGAAGACCGCGTCTATCGCTCCCCAGAGCTGCTGCATGGGATCCTGGGGGAATTCCTCTCCCTTCTTGGATTTATAGAAAGCCTTGAACTCGGCGCAGAGTTCCTTGAGATCCTCGGCCTTGAGTTCGGTGTCGTTCTTGACCCCGAGCTTCTTCTTCATCTCCGAGAGCATTTCCTCCATGGGTTCCTTGGAGAGTCCCATGGCGGTGGTGGAATACATCTGGATGAAGCGCCGGTAGGAATCGTAAGCGAAACGGGGATTGTCGGTTTTGTCGGCCAGCCCCTGGACGGAGACATCGTTCAAGCCCAGGTTGAGGATTGTTTCGAGCATTCCGGGCATCGAGCGCGCGGCGCCGGAGCGAACCGAAACGAGAAGGGGATCCTTGGCGTCGCCCAACTTTTTGCCGGTCATTTTCTGCAGCTTGACGACAGCGGTTTTCACCTCGTCGACGATGTTTTTCGGAAGCTTGCGTTTTGCCCTGTAGTATTCCTCGCAGGCGGGTATGCTGATCGTGAAACCGGCGGGGACGGGGAGACCGATCCTGGTCATCTCCATAAGCCCCTGGCCTTTCCCGCCTAAAATATCTTTGCTCATGCCGGCGCCCTCGGCGACGCCGTTACCGAAGGCGAATACGAATTTCGCTTTTGCCATTAAATGAATCCTCCGTAGGGGAGTGGAATGTCAGGGCGATGCCCCGTTGGTGCGCAACCAAATCACTTCGCAGAAAACTAATGAAAAGCGTCACTAATGTCAAGAAAGGACGCTGGCGTTGTGCGATTGACTCACAAGCGGAAAATCGTCATCCTCGTTAATTATGAGACCCTGCCGATTTCACGTGGATCTCGACGCTTTTTTCGCGTCGGTTGAGCAGATCGACCGACCCGAACTCAAAGGAAAACCTGTCATCGTCGGGGCGGCGCCGGGGCGCAGGGGGGTTGTTTCAACCTGTTCCTACGAGGCCAGGGCCTTCGGTCTGCATTCGGCCATGCCGATTTCCGAAGCCTATCGCCGCTGTCCCCAGGGAGTATATTTGCCCGTGCGGATGCAGCGCTATGAGGAAATATCCAGAGAAATCATGGACATATTAAAGGATTTCACGCCCGATCTGCATCAACTGTCCATCGATGAAGCCTTGATGGATATGACCGGGACCGAAAGGCTTTGGGGCGAGCCGGAAAACGCGGCGATGCGCATTAAAGAAAAAATCCGTGAAGCGACGGGACTAACGATCTCCATCGGGGTGAGCATAAATTCCTACGTGGCGAAGATCGCTTCGGGTTTGAGAAAACCCGACGGACTCTGCATCGTTCGCGAAGGCGGGGAAAAAGATTTCATGGCCCGACTGCCCCTGGAAAAACTCTGGGGGGCCGGGGAAAAAACGAGGACTCTTTTGAACGGACTGGGCATTCACAGCGTCGCCGAACTTCAAGGCCTTCCTTTGAGCCTGCTGGAGGTCAAGCTGGGCAGGGCCGCAGCTCGATTTTTGTCCGAAGCGGCCCTTGGCAGGGATCCGGGGATATACAATGTCGAGTCCAGACGATCGTCCATGAGCGGCGAGAGAACCTTCGAGCGGGATACATCGGAAAGGCAGCGTCTTATCGACGCGCTTCGATTGATCTCCGACGAACTCGCCGCCAGGACGATCAGGGGAGACAGCGCCTGCACTCTGGGACTCAAATTGAGGTTTTCCGATTTCAGCTGCATCCATAGGCAGTTCAGCAGGGACGAAGCCTTCGTCTCCGCCGGGGAAATTCTGGAAGGAGCGATTGGCTTGCTGGATGAAAACTGGGATGGCCGCAGACCTGTACGCTTGATTGGCATAAGCCTTCAGGGCTTAAAACCTCTTTCCGCCTTTCAATCCAGCCTTTTTCAAGAGGGGCCGAGCAAGTCGGAAAAGGCTAGAAGAGTCATGCAGGAAATAGACAGCAAGGGCTTAGGTCAATTGGTGAGAGCCCGCTTCCTTCCCCGGGACGCTTCCGGGAACAGCGATGAGGAACAATAAAAAGGGCGGTCAATACCCGGACGGAAGGGCCGCCGTGGGGGCGACATCCCCGAAGCTACCAGGATATTACCATGCCGGGAGCCGTTTCCGAGGCGATGACGTCCCTCATCCGGCCTTCGAAGTGAACGGTATTGCCTTCTTGTCGTTTCGTTATCGCCGGGTGCGTCGATTCGGCTTTTAAAGGGGCCTTTGGGAGCTGTATGCTGAAGCTGAAGGCATAGGGATCGAAGGCTTCTTCCGCCAGGAGCCTCATATCGGGATCGAGCTTAGGCATTCGATCTCCAAGGGAGAATCGAATTTCCTGCCCCTGGGTGTCCGAATTATGGACGGCAAGCGTACCGCTGGGATCCAGGTAGAACATGAGGGCGTCCAGGTCCTTGAATTCGATCACCGTGGCGATGAGAAGGTCGCTTCCCGATTTCTTGCTCGACCAGGATTTCAATTTCAGACCCTTGGAGCCCAAAAGGCTTTTTTCCACATCTTCCCTGCTCAAGGGAATAGGCAGCAGTTCCTTGTTGGCTTCCAGTTCGCCGAAGGCGACCAGTTCCTCGGATATCCGATATTCGGCTGAAACCGTACCCGAACCGTTGGAGGAGATTTCGACTTTCGTGTCCATTCCCACGCAGGATGCCAAAACGATCGCCGCCGCGAATATCGCCAATCCAACCGAAAGCCTGCGCCGTATATCCTTCATCCTCTCTCCTCGCAACATTATTGATATAATTCAGAATGAATCTGCACCTCGTGGATGTTCACCGGAAAACTGTTTTCCACGAACAACACCGCCTCGTTCAAGACTTTTTCCCCGAAGGTCCTCGAATTGGACACCAGGGCCGCGCCTATTTCGGCGAATCCGAGGGAATCCTGCAGATCGACCTCGGCGCAGGATAAATGGAATTTCCGCTGCAGCCTGCTTTTAATGCCGGACAACACCCGTCGCTTGTCCTTTATAGTTTCGGTCTCCGGAAGCTCCAGGATGAGCATTAGCATTGATACGACCATCTTCGCTGAAATACTATCACTTAAGCGTATTCTTGACAGCCCCTTACGGCGCGGATATTGTGCAACGATATGAAACGAAGACTAATCACTTCGGCGCTACCCTACGTCAATAACGTCCCCCATCTCGGCAATCTCATCCAGGTTCTCTCGGCCGACGTATTTGCCCGGTTCTGCAGGCTCAAGGGCTACGACACCCTCTACATCTGCGGCACCGACGAATACGGCACCGCCACCGAGACAAAGGCGCTGGAGGAGGGCCTGAGCCCCAGGGAGCTCTGCGATCGTTTCTTCGCCGTGCACAGGGATATCTACGCCTGGTTCGGCATCGCCTTCGACAAGTTCGGCCGCACATCGGCGCCGGAGCACACCGAAATCACCCAGTCCATATTCCTGGACCTGGACAGAAACGGCTACATACAGCAGCAGACCATCGAGCAACTTCATTGCGACAGCTGCGGCCGCTTCCTGGCGGATCGCTACGTGCGCGGTGTCTGCCCCTCCTGCGGCTACGAAGGAGCCAGGGGCGACCAGTGCGAAAACTGCGGAAAACTTCTGGAGCCGACGGAACTCAAGCATCCCCAGTGCTCAACCTGCGGCTCCACTCCCCACCTGAAGCAGACCACCCATCTATACATCGACCTCCCGAAGCTGAAACCCAAGCTGGAGCCCTGGCTGGAAAAGGCCAGCGCCCAGGGATTCTGGGCTAAAAACGCCATCCAAATGACCCAGGCATGGCTCAGGGACGGCCTCAAGCCCAGGGCGATCACCAGGGATCTGAAATGGGGCATACCGGTGCCCAAGAAAGGCTTCGAAAACAAGGTGTTCTACGTCTGGTTCGACGCCTGTATCGGCTACGTATCCATGACCGCCGGACTCGGAGCCGAGCGGGGCTTCGATTGGAAGTCCTGGTGGCAGAACCCCGAAGAGGTGGAGCTTTTCCAATTCATCGGCAAGGACAATATCCCCTTCCACACCGTCATATTCCCCTCCAGCCAACTGGGAACAGGCCGGAACTGGACCATGCTCCATCACATGTCCAGCTCGGAGTATCTCAACTACGAGGCCGGCAAATTCTCCAAATCCAAGGGCATAGGAGTATTCGGAACCGATGTGATGGAAACGGGCATCCCCGCCGACATCTGGCGATTCTATATTTTCTGGAACAGGCCGGAGACATCGGACTACACATTCACCTGGGCGGACTTCCACGAAAAAGTCAACGGCGAACTGATTGGCAACCTGGGCAACCTGGCCAACAGAACCCTCAGCTTCGTGGCGCGTTACTACGGCGGAAAAATCCCCCAGGGCCGGGCCGACCAGGCCTTCTGGGAAAAGACAAAAGAAATCGAAAGCACTGTCACTTCCTGCCTGGAGCGGGCCGATCTCAGGGACGCCTTGCGGGCGGTGTTCCAGCTTTCCGACCTTGCCAACAAACGATTCCAGGACGCCGAGCCCTGGAAAACAAGAACCTCCGATCCTGACAAGGCGGCTTCGCTGCTCTCGGACCTTTGCTATGTCCTTAAGGACCTGGCGATAATGATCCAGCCTTTCATGCCCGGGGCGGCGAAAACGCTGGCCTCCCAACTGGGCTTCGCCGTCGGCCGGGAGGGAATGGACTGGTCGGTCCTGGGCAGGTGCGAGGGGTTGGAAAAAGTACAGGGAACCGGCCTCCTTTTTAAAAAACTGGAAGAGGATCATATCAGCGCCCTGAGAGAACGCTATTCGGGTTCCCAGAAGGAGAGAGCCGAAAGGAACAAGGCCGAAACGAAACCACTGGACGCGAAAACGCAGGCTTCGAAGCCCGGGGAATCGGCTCCTGGCAAGGCGGCGGCAAAGGAGGGGAAAGAAAAAAAAGCGGAAGAGGTAAAACCGCTGCCCCTGGCCGGACTGCCCCAGGAGGAGCGTTGCGCCCGCCTGGTCACATTGAGGGTGGCCAGGATAATCAAGGTGGAACGTCATCCCAAGGCCGATAAGCTCTATATCGAAACCTTGGACGACGGATCGGGGCAGGAGCGGGTCATCGTCTCCGGCCTCGTGCCTTTTTACCGGGAGGAAGAGCTGCTGGGCAAGCACATCGTGCTGGTGGACAATCTCAAGCCGGCCACGCTGCGGGGGGTGGAGTCCAGGGGCATGCTGCTGGCGGCATCCGGAAAAAGCGCGGACGGGGAGGGGAAGGAAGTCGTGGAGATTCTCCAGGCGCCCTGGGCAGAGCCTGGCACCCTGGTCAAGCCGGAGGGCTTCGGGGACCTGGCCCCGCCGGAGGCGCAGATCGACATCGACAGCTTCTTTTCGATACCCTTGAGCGCGAAGCTCGGCTTCGCCCATGCGGGCTCCGCCCGGCTTCTCGCCGCGGGAAGAGCCCTCGGCCTGGAAAAGGTGACCGACGGCGAAATAGGATGATGGGAAGAGAAAAATCCGAATCATCGGAGCCTCTGCTCAGAGCTGGATTTCTCCGGCTCGAACTGGGTCGGGAGGCTGCCGGGAACGGATCGCGTTCTTCCGGCGACCGAAGGCCCAAAAGCTTTATGCAAAGCCCCTTCTGGGCTCGATTCAAGGCCAGCACCGGCTGGAAAGCCTATCGCTTCGATTTAAGCCAGAAGACCGGCGATGAGGACATCCTTGTCGTATTGGTCAGGCCCTTGGCCCTCGGACTCTCTTTCGCCTATATACCCCACGGTCCCAGACTTCCGGAGCAAGGGATCGGCAAGGCTGTTTACCTGGAAAAGCTGGCCCGGGCTATCCTCTCGCGATTAAAGGGCAAAATTCTTTTCGTCCGTTTTGATCTGGACTGGGAACTGCAGAGGGATTGCGCTGACCAGGAGATTTTCCGCTCCGGAACCCGGCTTAGAAAAGGAAGCGCCGTACAGGTGCCCGATACGGTTGTTCTCGACCTCAGGCCCGAAAAGGCCCGGCTTTTGGAGGCGATGAAACCTAAGTGGCGGTACAACATACGGCTGGCCGAGAAGCGTGGAGTTCGGGTGGAGAGGCTGGGCGCGCAGGCGCTTCCCGTATTCTACGAACTCTATGAGCAAACCGCTTCCCGGGACGGTATCGCCATACATCCCCTGGCGTACTACGAACGACTTTTAGCCACCGCCGCCGAAGCCTCAAGCTCCGACAGCGATATAAAACCCGAAATCGCCATCTGGGTGGCCAGTCACGAGTCCCAAGCCCTGGCGGCGATAATCACCCTGTTTTGGGGCGCCACCGCAACCTATCTCTACGGCGCCTCTTCGAATGAAAAACGCAATCTCATGCCGGCCTACGCCCTTCAATGGGCGGCCATACAGGCCGCCAAGGATGCGGGCTGCCTATCCTACGACTTCTTTGGCATTCCTCCCACGAAAGATCCGGGACATCCGATGGCGGGATTATATTTGTTTAAGACGGGCTTCGGGGGAAGGCTGCTCCATAGGGTCGGGGCTGTCGATTACCCCGCCATGCCCCTGTTGTTCGGGTTATTCAGGACACTGGAGCGCTTGAGACTGTTCTGGTACAAAAAAGTCCGCAAGATTCTCAGCCATTCCCCTTCCTGATCTCGGCGAAGATCAATCCCTCGAATATATAGAGTTCGGCCCTCCGGTCCTTCCATGTCCCGGGGGGAAGGCCCGCCTTGTGGCAAACCTGGTCGAGAAAGGTATATCGGTCCCAGCCGTACTCCACCGCCACCTGGGGCAGGAGGACCCCGGTTCTGCCTTGATGGTGTATGTATACCCCATGGCGCCCTACCAGGAGCTTCTCCGGGTCTGTGATCTTGCGCATTGGTCCCAGCAGGCTGATTTCTATGCTGATCGAATCCAGTTCTTCCTCGGTCAGCGCGTCGAAGCGGGGGTCGTCGAAGGCCGCGGCCTTGGCCATCCGGCTGACAGTCTCGGCGACGGGAAGGTCGCTCGCCATTCTGCCGATGCATCCGCGGAGTCTTCCTTGTTGGTGAAGTGTCACAAATGCCCCGACCCTATAGGATGGACCGGAAAATTCCAGAGGAACCGCCGGGCGGAAACAGCTTTCTATGGATCGACGGGCGATAGCGCAGAGTGTTTTCTTTTCTTCCTCGGATAACCGCAACTCCATGGCCCTGCCTCGGATTTACCTGGAAAACGCCACAGCCCCGTACCCTACCACGGGATCCCCCGGTTCGATAAAGGCGGCGGAGCTGCCCATGCCCAGGATCAACGCGTCCATGCCCGAGGAGAGGGAGCTTTTCAGGTAGGCGTTGATGATTTTGCCGCCGCAGAAGGAGAGGCTGTCTTCGGAAAAACCCTCCAACGCCTTGGTATCCTTTTGCCCGATAGCCTCCAGAATGCCCGCGCTTTTGCTGATGCATGTGCCGGGATCGACATCCACCGCCAGATTGCTCGTCAAGACAAAGAGGGTAGAGGCGATTCGATCGCCGAGGAAAAAGTGGAGGTTGGCCAGGAGGCTGTCCAGGCTTTTCCCTTCGCAGGAACTAATGACGATCGGCAGAATCAAGGCGGAGGGACAGAGCCGGGCGGCGAAAATCAGCTGCATCTCTATCGAGTGTTCCTCGAAATGCGGAATATCGTTGACCTGGATCTCCGTGCTGGCGTGCGCCAACTCCTTTACCAAAGCCCTGTCGACATGGAATTCCCCGGTGGGCAGGGCGAAGCTGTGGAGTTGCGGCAGAAAGACGCCCTTCTCGAAGCTGCGGTGGGAGGGGCTGAGAATTACTATCGTTCCTATCTCCCTGGCGGCCGCAGCTTTCCAAGCCCTGGCCGCTATGCTTCCCGAGTACTCCAGGCTGCCGTGGGGGCTTATGATCGCCGAGCAGTGCCCGGGAAGGGCGTCCACCCTGTCCAATAGGCCAATGATTCGATTATCAAGGTCCTTGGTTGAGGCAGGATAGAATATTCCGGCCACCAGGGGCTCGCGCACTTGGCTCGGTTTGTGGCGCCGGGGTGCTTCTTCCGCTTCGATCATATTGTTAGTATAGAATAATATTCGGTAATTTCAAGAATTTTTTCCGCGGAGGCCGGGCGAATGAGGATACTGATCGTCGATGACGAAGCCAGGATGGCCGAGTCGATCAAGGATTACTTTCAACCAGAGGGGCTCGAGTCGGACCTGGCGTCCAACGGAGGCCAGGCCAGGCGCCTGCTCGAGGAAAAACCCTACGACGCCCTGGTTTCGGATCTCCGCATGCCGGGCATGGACGGCATGCAGCTTCTCCGCTGGGTGAAGGACGAGGGCCCGGAGATTCCTGTGATAATGATCTCGGCGCATGGCGATATCCGCGACGCGGTGGAGGCCATGAGGGAAGGGGCGTACGATTATCTGGTCAAGCCCTTCGATCCCGACGAGCTTTTGCTCAAGGTGCGCAAGGCGGTGGAGAATCGCCGGCTTCGCCTGTCGGTGCTCGCGGGAATGGCGGGCAAGACGAAGGACGAGATGATAGGCGAGAGTCCTGCCATGCGGGAGGTGGACAAGATTCTCGCCAAGGCTTCCCCCTCGGGGGCTACGATTCTCATCACCGGCGAAAGCGGCACCGGAAAGGAAGTGGCGGCAAGGCTTTCCCATCGTTATTCCCGGCGCGAAGGGCCCTTCGTTCCGATAAATATGGGAGCCTTCCCCGAGCTGCTCCTGGAAAGCGAACTTTTCGGATACGAAAAAGGCGCTTTTACCGGCGCGGACAACCGCAAACAAGGCTTATTCGAAAGCGCCCAGGGGGGCACGCTTTTTCTCGATGAGATCGCAGAGCTTCCCCTGCATCTCCAGGTGAAATTGTTGCGGGTCATCCAGGAACGCAAGGTGCAGCGCCTTGGCTCCCTAAAGGGAACCCCCATCGATGTGAGGCTTGTGGCAGCGACAAACAGGGCGCTGGAAAAGGAGGTACGGGACGGGAGGTTCCGGGAGGATCTTTACTATAGAATAAATGTGATTCGGGTGCGAATTCCACCTTTGAGGGAAAGACCGGAGGATATACCCCTTCTTGCCGGGGCCTTTCTCGCGAGAATTTCCGGGGCGATGGGAAGAAAGGCGGTAGAGCTTGGGGACGAGGCGATTCATTTTCTCATGCGCTATGAATTTCCCGGCAACGTGCGCGAACTGGAGAATGCGATCGAGCGGGCCTGTATCTTGAGCGAAAGCGATACGCTCCGGGCCAGGGACTTCGAGTTTCTCAAGGGGGGAAAGGTTGATTGGGCGGAAAGGGAGCAGGGCTCGAAACCCGACAGTCTCCGGAGGGAATCGCCCAAGCTTGTTAAGAGCCTGGAGGAAATGGAAAAGGAGGCTATCGCTGCGGCCTTGTTGCGAAATTCTTATCACAGGGAAAAGACCGCCGATGAGCTTGGCATAACCAGAAGGACCCTGTTGAACAAGATAAAAACCTATGGTTTGGAGACCGGACCGGAAGACGAATAACGCCGATATAATTGTCAATCCCGAAATGTTTTGCTTGACAGTGAAAAAGAGCTGGAACATAGTGGAAAAACCGTTTTGCAACGCGTAGCGTCGATTATAAGGAGGCTCGAGTGAAGAAATCGGTAATGATCTTCGTGGTTTTGGTTTCGGGATTATCGCTGGCTTTCGCGCAAACCCCGGTGAACCTGTACGGGAGAGGCGCCCAGGGGGCCAACGGCGTAGTAGCCGCCGCCAAGCCCGAGGCTTCGCAGGTTGGCGTCGATATTCTCAAAAAGGGAGGTAACGCGGTCGACGCCGCGATCGCCACCGCTTTCGCCCTGGGGGTGCT